>NZ_JAWDJI010000258.1:0-34441 GCF_032465655.1 Paenibacillus sp. 3LSP
TTGGGTTACCCAGAAACCTAAAAATTCTACTTGACATAGTACGCTGATATCTTAACAAGAAGAAGCGCCGGTCAGGAATCCGGCGCTTCTCCTATTAATTTTGCCGTCAGCAGCAATCGATCCGGGGCTGGCCCGACGTAGGTAAACGGGTAGCAGGTAATCAACGTCAGCACCGGCTCGGTGGAGGCCTGCACCGCATCGGCATCGTCCGCGTCAACGATTCTCCGGCCCGTCACTTCATAGACAAAGCTGCCGGCGGCAGTCTCCACTTCGATCCGATCCCCTGCCTGCAGCTTGCCGATGCTGCGAAATGCAGTATCCCGATGGCCGGCGAGAACGCTATTGCCGTTCTCTCCCGGGAGCGGGGTGCCGGTAACATGCCCGACCCCTTGCTTAAGAGGGGCGTTCCCGGTTCCCTCCAGGATTGCGTAACGCTGATCGAGAGAAGGGAAGGCGATCTTGCCAAGAAGCTCGCCATCCTCAGCGATCTGAGCAGGCGCAGCGGCTTTTCCATCACCGGCGGTCTGCTGAAGCTTGCTGGCCAAAGCGGGGGACAACGGATTTTCGTCTGCGGACCGTACCGCGCGATCCCCATCCGTCTCCCGCTGCAGTTCATCCCATTGCCGCAGAGCTTGCTGTGCCTCCAACGGAGCCTGGATCACTTGATAAATGGAGTAGGCCAATACAACCAGGGAGCAGGAAAATACCAGCCATGCAGCCATTCGTAATAACGAACGTTTGCGTCGCATTGTTTACTCCCGTCTGGATTTGCGGAGGAACATGCCGGTACCGACCGTAGCAATCAAGCTGACCAGAATCAGGTTATACCACGGATTCGCCGTTTGCGGCAGCTCCTTGATCATACCTGACCCGCCGTCGCCCGGTCCTGGCCCTGGATCAGCCGGCAGCTGCGGTTGAGGTGACTCCTCCGGCTGTGGTTGCGACTGAGGCTCCGGTTCCGGCAGAGTTGGATTTTCCGGCTGCTCCGGTGTAGAAGGACCAGGCTCTTCCCCGGAAGGGTTACCCGGTTGCTCCTCGGTGGGTTGGCCCGAATTCGTGCCAGGGTTGCCTGGAGGATTGCCGTTATTCCCTGGTGTTGGATCATTCGGCTGATTCGGCCCCTCGCCCGGAGGATTGGAGCCGCCTCCCCCGCCGTTTGACGGCTCCTCAGCATAGGCCGAGAAGGTGAACGCAATCGTTGCCGCTTTGCCTTGATATTCGTTGTCGGCCTCTTCCGGGAATTTCACGCTTAAATCCAGCTCGTTCTCCCCGCCGGCTGCAAGCCGTCCTAACGCAATTTCTTGTTGCTGCAGATGCAGTGCGCCGTCATAAATGACGGTGTCCCCATCCTTTACCGTTAACTCAAGGACATCGAAAAATTCGGTGTCCCCCGAGACAAAACGGGTCCGCACCTTGTAATCAAAAGCGATGCTGCCATCATTTGCGACCGTAAACGTCCGCTCAACCCGGTCCCCGGGCTTTAGATTGGTCATCGGCAGCTCGCTGTCAAGCTCCGTTCCGATCCGCAGCTTCAAGGTATCCGCGGCGCTGGCCTGTCCTGCATGCCACACCACCCCGACGAGGATGGACGCCGCGCAAATGGCTGCGGCGTATTTGCGGAAGCTTCGATACCTCATCCTTTTCAAATCGTCCCCATCCTTTCCCTTCCTTGCGATGTAGCCCTCACTCTGAAAAACTGCCGACGATGTTCAAGGCGTGTCGAGGGGTATCGCCATTCGTTAGAATGTTCGTTATAACGAACTGTTGTTTATGCTTATTATATCTCATTTTTCATAATTGGGAAGGGGGAATTCAGCCAGCTTGTTTCGGAAGCGAGGAAAAAATCCGCTGCTCATCCAGCGAATCAACGATGCCCGCAGTCCACTTCTCTGTGATATGATGAAGCTGGATGAAGAAGAGCTTTACGTACGGATAGATGTTGGAAGAGGTCGCGAGCCGGCTTTCGGCGGAAGATCAGGAGGGGTGACGGGATGAACGACAAGGGTGAATACGGAGATTCGCATCAAAATGAATTCGCTTACTTGGTGCAGGCGCTGCGGTTAGGCCTCGCTTGCCTGATGGAATACGTGCTGCTGCTTCCGGCATGGATCTTGTTCGCGGTGTTCCTGCGGCCGCCGGAGCTTCCGATCACGGGGCTTGGCCTGCTGCCATTGCTCTCGCTGGCCGGCGTCCTGCCTGGAGGCCGGCTGCGCAAGCTGTGGCAGCGCGGGGCTGTGAGCCTCGCCTTGGGCGCGGGTTATACCGCGGCCGCGGTTGCCTTTGCTTGGACAGGGGGCGCGAGCGCCCTGGGCTTCGGTGACGCCGCATCGGCCAGCCAGGAGTCTGCGCTGGCCTCCACCGCTATTGCGCTGCTGCAAACGGTGGCGCTGTTTGCCGCCGGCGTATTCTGCTCGCTGCAAGGGCTCACGGTTCGGAATCGCCAGGGCCATTTTCGGACGTATTGGGTTGGGCTAGGCCTCTATTTCTTGGCGGGGATCTTCTACCCGCGAATCGAAGCGCTGCAAGCGACGGTCCCGCTCATCACCTGGGCTGGCGTATTCAGCTTGGCCATGGCTCTGTTCGTGACGAACCATCAGTTTCTGCGCTACAGTTCGCAATCCGGCGATTCGGGAGAGCGGTTGCCTGCGGGTCTCCGCCGCCATAACCGTTTATTTGTCGGCGTGATCGTTATTGCCGCTGTGCTGCTGGCGGCTGGCGTGGGTCGGTGGATCGGCGATCTCCTGATGGCACTCATTCGAGCGGTCGTGAGCTGGCTGCTCCGGAAGCCGAAGAAACCCGAGCCATTAGATCCGCCGGGAGTGGAGGCCCCGCCGATGGAGCCCATGCTGCAGGTGGAGTCGCAGGATTCGGATTGGCTGGTGCGAATTTTAGATTATGCTTTTTATGTTTTTGGCGGCTTGCTGATGGCTGCATTGCTAGGTTTTGCGTTGTATTGGCTCTACAAGAACGCCGGGGGAATCTGGCGCAAGGCGATGGACCGCCTGCTTGCCCTGTTGCGCCGGGAAAGCGCCCCCGCGGAGCAGGCGGCCTTCCGCGATGAGGAGACGAGCCTGTTTACCTGGGAGTCTGCCTTGCAAGGATGGCGCAAGATCGGTGAACGCTTGCTGCGAACCGGGAAACCACCGGAGCGGTGGGAGGAGATGAAGGACAACCGGGAACGGGTGCGTTATTTGTATCGATTGTTTTTGCGTAAAGAGCATGAGCAGGGTTACCGGATTCAACCGCATTTGACCCCGCGGGAAACGGTGGAAGAGATCAAACAGGAGGCGGCCCGGCAGGCGGAAGCCGCTAAATTGGCCAGAGCCGGGAAGCGAAAGCGGCTTGTGGGTACCGGCGGCGGTACTACCGAGGCCGCGGAAGCGGCCGTCCGGCAAGAACTGGAGTCTACGGCCGACCCTTTGCTCCAACTGTATTATGGAACTCGATACGGTGAGGAGACCCCCGGAGATGAGGAAGTGGTGGAGCTGCGTCGGCGCCTGCTGCGGTAAATGAATATTCGCATTGCGTTAGTGATAAATAATGGAAATTAGTGATAAAAATAACTTACACTTGATTCATTTTCCTTTATTATCCTTTATGTGACAACAAAAAACATAAAGGAGCGGTTGAATGATGAAGAAAAGTTCGGTGTTATTGTTATCCATTGTGTTGTTGTTCGTTTCTTTGGGTACTGCTAATGCTAGCAATTATGAGAGAGTGTCAAGTTCTGCATCTATGGCTAATCAACTTGTTGATGTTAATGGTGTAAAAGACATCTTGTAAGTGAAGTTGAGGATATTGAGAAATCAAGATCGGCTTTAGCTCGTTCTTATTGGTTTAGTAAAGCTAACCTCAAGTTTTCATGGGAAGGGAACGGTATAGATACTACGATTGGAACAACCTGTTCTCTTTGGCTTGGGGCGATAAGAGGAAAATTATACGTCGATACCAAATTACCATATTGATCATATAAATAAAGAGAGACATCTTAAGTGTCTCTCTTTAATCCTTTAACCAACATGCATTTGTAACCTAACTTAGATTAAAAGGAGAGGCAGCATGAATACCAAGAACGTTGTGCTAACGTCTATTGGCCTCGGACTGATCGTGGTCATGATCGTTTTGATCTACAATCCATTTCGTTTTCACCAGGAGCCGAAAGTCTATAACTTTGCAATCGAAACAGCGGATCTGAGGATCAATGATATTGAGTTTGTGACTTATCCTAACTCTCTATATCTAGCAGATCATCATTTGGAAGTTGTGGGAGACAACAAGCATTTTACCGGTGTTGCTTACGGATTAACTATTGGGGGGAAATCTATTCTTTCTATAAGCCAAGCGGACGATCCTTTTATGTTACCCGACTCTTTTCAGGGAAAGATCTATTATAGTACACGTAATTTAATCCAAGGCGTTAAGGTTGGGCCTCACGATTCCGTTTATGTCGAAATTGCTTATGAGGTGAACGGGGTTCCCCGAAAAATCACGGGTACCGTCAAAGTAAGCGATATTGTTAAGTCTGCGGATCAGAAAAAAATAATTCGGCTTTAATCGCACTTAAGCCTTAATCAAAAACGCGAGCCTGCAGAGAATTTACTCTGTGCTCGCGTTTTTTTTAACATTATGAGCCGTGCTTTACGATCTCAAGCTTCTTGAAGCGGTGTGGTTCCTTCTCCAACAGCTTGAAGGTTAAATCCTCATGCTCCAGCGTGTCTCCAACATCCATCGATGGATTTCTGCCATAGAGCCAACCGCCGATGGTATCCACTTCTTCTGTGCTCAGGTCGGTTAGCAGCACTTCGTTGATCTGATTTACCGTCACGGTGCCAAGGGCTACCACATGCGATTCGTCCAGCTGGACAATCGGATCTTCCTCTTCTTTATCGAACTCGTCGCGGATTTCCCCGACAAGCTCCTCCAGAATATCTTCCAGAGTAACGAGACCGGCGGTTCCTCCGTATTCGTCGATCAGGATCGCCATATGGGTGCCTTCCTTCTGCATCTTCTTCAGCAACTCATTCACTGGAGTAACCTCGGAGACAGCCATCACCGGCTGCAGCAGAGCGGAAAAATCCAGATTTGGATTGTGATCATAAGCCAAGAAGAACTGCTTCGTATTTACGATCCCGATGACGTTATCCTTGCTGCCATCCACAACCGGAAAACGGGTGTATTGTTGTTCCCGGATGATTTCCAAGTTCTCCTGCCGCGTCTTGTCCGTATATAAACACACCATATCGGTGCGAGGTACCATGATTTCCTTGGCGAGCAAATTATCAAATGCGAAAATTCGATTCACGTAGCCAAATTCGCTTTGATTAATTTTGCCGCTTTCGAAGCTTTCGTTAATGATGATCTGCAGTTCTTCCTCAGAGTGCGCTTCCTCATGCTCGGAGGCCGGCTTGACGCCGAACAGGCGCACGAGCTGGTTGGCAGAACCGTTTAGGGCCCAAATGAAAGGGCGCATGACTTTCGTAAAAAGAATTAAAGGCTTGGCTGTAATCATGGCAATTTCTTCAGCTTTGCGGATCGCCACGGTTTTAGGGGCCAACTCACCTACCACAACGTGAAAATACGTGATGACGACAAACGCGATAATAAACGAAAGCGCGCTGCCAACTGCCTCAGGTACGTTCAGGCTGTGGAACAGGGGATGCAGCATGCTCTCCACCGTTGGTTCTCCCAGCCATCCGAGTCCCAGCGCGGTGATCGTAATTCCGAGCTGGCAAGCTGATAGAAATCCGTCCAGGTTTGAGGTGACCTGCTTGACGGCAACGGCACCCTTCCGTCCTTCCGCCACAAACTGATCAACCCGGCTTCCCCGGACCCGAACGATCGCAAACTCTACCGCGACGAAAAACGCCGTTAACGCGATAAGTAAAACGACCAAAACCACATTCAAAACCAAATACCTGTCACTGTCCATTCGATGCATCTACTCCTCGATAATTTAATATAATGACGTGAATCTATCACTATTATACAATAAACTCCCTTCTTCATGCGAACCTGCTCATAAGGTAGATAGGGTATTAATGTTCGTGTTTTCGGTGCAGGTTGTGAAATTAGCCACGTTTTTATCTTTTGTTTTGTTTCAAAACACGAATATTTGATTTAATTTTATCTTGACTTATCCGTTTATCGCGCTTATACTCAGGTTGTTCCAAAACAAAAACAAGTCCATAGAAATAGAGAACAAGTTCGTATATCCTCAATAATATGGATTGAGGGTCTCTACAAGGAACCATAAATTCCTGACTACGAATAGGGTGCATACGCATACCTATGAGAGGTCAGGAATTTTTTTTATTTATCATGTGAATGATTAACCATCTCAGGAGGATACAGATGAGCAAATACGATGTCATTGTAGTGGGAGCCGGCCCTGCCGGAATTTTCGCCTGTTACGAACTGACCCGGAAAGCGCCGCATTGGAAGGTGCTTCTGGTGGACAAGGGGCACGATATCTATCGCCGCCGTTGCCCGATCTTAGAGGAGAAGATTACGCTTTGCCCGCCTGCGGCCGGGCGTAAGGAATTTGCCGGTTGCTTGCCGGCCTGCTCGATCACGGCTGGATTTGGCGGGGCTGGAGCATACAGC
The DNA here is from genome assembly GCF_032465655.1 of Paenibacillus sp. 3LSP. Taxonomy (NCBI): domain Bacteria; kingdom Bacillati; phylum Bacillota; class Bacilli; order Caryophanales; family Paenibacillaceae; genus Paenibacillus; species Paenibacillus sp. 3LSP. Next base: position 6,604 of record NZ_JAWDJI010000258.1, read on the forward strand.
GACGGGAAATTTAATATTACCACGGAATTCGGCGGTTGGCTGAGCGATTACATTGCGCCGTCCAAGGTGCTGGATTTGATCAAATACGTCGATGCGATCAACCTGGAGCACGGGGCGACGACCACCATCACCGATCCGATGACCGAAGCGGTCCGACAAATCGAGCAGCGCGGATATGCCGCCGGGCTCAAGCTGCTGCGAGCGCAGGTGCGCCATCTGGGGACTGAGCAGAATCTGGAAATCCTGAAATCGATCTACGAATATCTCAACACGCGCATTGATATGCTGTTTAAGGCCGAAGTGGAGGACCTGATCACGGAAAAAATCGAGGGAAGCCACCAAGTCCGAGGGATCACGCTGAAGAACGGCGAAACGTATGAGGCCGATCTGGTGATGGTCGCTCCAGGCCGGGACGGTTCTGCGTGGTTAACCGAGATACTGAAGAAGCGTCGCCTGAAAATGACGAACAATCAGGTAGACGTTGGCGTTCGCGTAGAGACCTCCGATGTGGTGATGCGGGAGATCAACGAGCATTTGTATGAGGGCAAATTTATTTTCAACACTTCGGTTGGTACGCGGGTACGCACGTTCTGCAGCAATCCTTCCGGACATGTCGTGGTCGAGAACCACAGCGGCGTGATGGCGGCCAATGGCCACTCCTATAAAGATCCAGCCTTGGGTTCGCAGAATACCAACTTCGCGCTGCTCGTATCACATCGGTTTACTGAACCGTTTGATAAACCTAACGAGTATGCGCGGGAAATTTGCCAGCGGGCCAACGATCTATCAAACGGCGGGGTCATCGTGCAAAAGTACGGCGATATCCTGCGCGGACGCCGCTCTACCGCTGCGCGGATTGCCGAAGGCTTCCTGGAGCCAACGCTGAAGGAAGCGGTGCCGGGTGATCTCGGCCTGGTGCTGCCGTACAATACGATGAAGAGCTTGATCGAGATGGTCGAGGCGCTCGATAAAGTGACGCCGGGGATTGCCTCGGAGCATACGTTGTTCTACGGGGTAGAGGCGAAGTTTTATTCGGCCCGTCCGAAGCTGAGCGAATCGCTGGAAACGGAAATCAGCGGCCTGTTCTGCGGCGGCGACGGCGCAGGAATTACTCGCGGCTTAGCTCAAGCGGGAGCAGCTGGAGTATGGATCGCCCGCGGAATGATCGAGAAAGCAGGAGTATAAGACATATCGTCATACGGGTACAGTCCTTGAAACAGAGGGGCCGTACCCGTTTTTCTTTCATTGTGAAGCGTTGAGGTTTATAAAGAGAGGGATGATTTTACATAATTTTAATCGACAGGAAATAATGCTCAATTTTAAAATAAGTATGATGAGGAGGTAGTCCATCAAAAACAAGCGCATGGGGAGGAATCGATAATTTATGGGTAAGGGCAAGGCGAACGCTTGGCGCAGGAAATGGTTAGGTTTCTTATTAGCCGGTGCATTAACCGTAACCGGGTTGCCGGGGTGGGCATCCCAAGCGGCAGCACAGCCTGCCGATGTGGCAGTGGATATATCGACGGCCGGGACAGGGGCGCAGATTAACGCAGCACCAAACAGCAGCGAGGCCTTGCTGCAAATCGCTGCCGCTCCGCTCAGCGTTGCGGAGGCGATTGCCAAAGGGAACAGCGGCGAAGTTGCGGAAGTGGCCGGCATCATCGTGGGCCATGCGACAGGATCGCTTACGGCGGACTTTGAGGCGCCCTTTGGCAACGATTTTAACTTCCTGATTGCCGATACGGCTGGGGAACAGGATAAGACGAAGCTCATCGACGTACAGATTCCTTCCAGCTTCAGAGCGGAGTTCGGCCTGCAAAGCAACCCGGATTTGATCGGGAAGTCGGTGGTCGTATCGGGTTCACTGGCGGCGTACAACAATTTTGCGGGATTAAAGAATGTAACCGAGATTTCATTATCCCAAGACCAGCCGGGAGAACCGGGTGAAGACCCTGGCGAGGATCCCGGGGAGGACCCGGGTCAAGATCCAGATCCGGGTGACATCCCCGAGCTTCCGGACGGCAACGGCAAGAAGGTGCTGTTTGACAACGCCCACGGCCAAACCGCCGGAGCAGCGGATTGGGTCATTGACGGCGGGTTCTCTGACTTTGCCGATGGGCTGCGGGCGGCCGGTTTTACGGTAGAATCGCTGGACCGCCCAATCCCATATACGTTTGGGGAAACGGCGATTACCTACGAAACATTGGAGCCTTATGACGTCTTTGTGATTCCTGAAGCGAACATTCCGTTTAAGACCGCTGAGCAGGAAGCATTGGTGCAGTACGTGGAAAATGGCGGCGCTGTATTCTTCATCTCTGACCATTATAATGCTGACCGTAACAAAAACCGCTGGGACGCCTCTGAGGTGTTTAACGGTTATCGCCGCGGGGCCTACGAAAATCCGGCGAAAGGGATGACAACCGAAGAGGCCAATTCACCTGCGATGCAGGGGGTGAGCAGCTCCGACTGGTTAGCAGACAACTTTGGCGTTCGCTTCCGCTATAACGCGCTGGGTGACGTGAATGCAACGGATATCGTCAGCCCTTCGCAATCGTTTGGCATTACGGCGGGCGTAGATGCGGTCGCCATGCATGCAGGGTCAACCGTGGCCATTCTCGATCCGCAGAAGGCCAAAGGACTTGTTTACGTCCCTACCGGCGTTCCGGCCTGGGGGAATGCTGTTGATGAAGGCGTCTATAATGGCGGCGGCCGGGCGGAAGGCCCTTATGCAGCCATCGCCAAGCTGGGGCTTGGGAAGGCCGCGTTTATCGGCGATTCTTCGCCGGTGGAAGACGCAACACCCAAGTATGTACGGGAAGAAAACGGCCAGAAGAAAACGACGTATGACGGCTTCAAGGAAGTGGACGACGGACTGTTCCTGGTGCAAACCGTGAAATGGCTGGCATATGACGAGAACTATACTTCCTTTGATCAGGTGCCGGGACTGGTGCTGGATACACCAACTGTGCTGGACGCAGACGAGGAGCCCGCGGCCACAACCGAGCCGCAGCCGGAGCCGTGGGCACAGCCTGCACCCGGATACAAGTGGTATGATCCGGCTACGTTTAAGCCGGGTTCGTACGGTTCGTCGCAAGCACCGGAAACAGAGCCGACGTTTGCCTTTGTCCATCAAGCGCAGTTGCCAAGCCAGCAAGAATTTCAGATCCGCGTGACTGCAGACGGCTTAACGCCGGGGCAGACGGTATCCGATTTGCGGGTAGGCATCTACCTGGCCGGCGGCGAGCAGATCGCCCGATTCCAGAATGCGGACGGCAGCTGGTCGGATTACAATTACAGCCCGGCGTTTTCGCTCACAGGCGATTCCTTGGGTCATGCATCTAAGGATTTGACCGTTCAGTTGAAGCCGGGGGTAACCGCCACAAGCGCTAACTTACGTCTGAAAAAAGGCAGCGCGAACGAGCTCACGAAGCAGGTGGAGATTGCAAATGTGGATGCCGAGCCGTTGCCGGGCGACCATCCGCCGGTGCCGGAGCTGAGCACGATTGCCGCAGCGCGTGAGGCAGCAGAAGGAACGGTTGTCACGGTTCAAGGAGTGATTATTTCCGAACCGGGGGTATTTGGCGGTCAAGGCTTCTATTTGCAGGACGAGACAGGAGGCATTTACGTCTTCCAAACGGCAGCGGGATATCATGCCGGTGACCTGATCCGGATCAGTGCAACCCGCACATTGTACAACGGGGAAGTGGAACTGGAGAATCCGGTGCTGATCGAGAAGCTGGGAACGGCCCCGCTGCCGCAGCCGCAGGTTCAGGAGGCGGTGACAGAGGCGAACCAGGGTCAGCTAATCACCCTGACTCATGTCGTAGTGCAGGATGTGGTTGCGGCTACTCCGGCAGGTTCCTTTGAATTTAACGCCGTTCGCGAAGATGGCAGCACGACCCGGGTGCGGTTTGACGGCCGCACCGGAGTGACGATGGATGCCTTTGTGGCGCTGTACCCGGAAGGTACGTCTGTGGATATTAGCGGGGTCGCCTCCGTCTATCGAGGAACCTACCAGTTGAAGCCGCTGGCCTTGGCTGATGTCGTGCCGAGCACCACCGAAGCGGATTTGACGGCTCCGGTGACGGAACGCGATGTCGCAGGGAAGGAGGGCGCAGATGTCTATAATCAGACGGAAGTTACGGTTACGTTCAACGCAGAGGATGAAGGAGGCAGCGGTTTGGACCGGACGGAGTACCGGGTGAATGGCGGGGAGTGGATTCCGTATACCGAACCGCTGGTGCTTGCAGACGATGGGAAGTATACGATAGAATATCGCTCCGTAGATCGGGCAGGTAACGAGGAAGCGCCCAAGACGCTGTACATTAACGTAGATCGCCTGGCGCCAGAAGTGACGTTCACCGGGGATCAGCAAGTGCTGCAGGTTGCTTCGAGTGTTCCTTTTCACGTTGATGTAAATGACGCGGTCAGCGGGCCAAAATCAACGGCTTACCGGCTTGACGGACGAACCATCACAGGGGTTGCGGAAATCGTTCCGTTCTCGCTGTCGGTTGGTACTCACAAACTGACGGTGCAAGCAACGGATGCAGCGGGACATACCATGTCGGTGGATTTTACGTTCCAAGTGACCATCGACATTGCGCACTTAGATGAGCTGGTGGACATGGGCAAACATCACGGCTATTTCTTAACGAATGGCACGGCCACCAGCCTGCAAGCCCAAATCGCCTCGCTGCAAAAGGCCAAAACTCCACTGGAGCGCGACATCAAGCTCAAGGCGCTGAAGATAACGGTCAGCGTCCAAAGCGGATTAACCATCAAACAGAGCTTCGCAAATCTGATGCTGGAGGATTTGGAGTATATCGGGGGAGAGGCGGCTTAAGCGGTATTGCGTGCAAAAAGGTCGATCAGGATGAAGTTTCTGATCGACCTTTTTAGTTTGTATGGAGTAACCATCCCCTCTATTGTGCAAACGATTGACCTAATCTTGGTGCTGGTGATATAATCCAGCATATAAAGAGAAGTAAACGTTTTCGTTAAAGCGAGCTTGGCCCTGCATTGGCACAGAGCATGGAAAAGAAGAAGCTCAAAGAGTAAGTAACGACAGAGCGCCCGTTGTCTATGAATATTTGAAACCGCCTGTGGGGGATGATGATTACATGTTCCTGACACAGCTTGTGGAACGTTTCGGGGAAAAGTAGCCATATGATGAATGAGCATACTCCAGAGGGCGAGGGATTCAGCGGTATGGACAACAGGTTTTTACGGGGATTTGTCTGCATCGGGCTTAGCTTCTTAACTGTGTGCGGGCGAAATTCTTCGGACTTCAAATGAAACACGTGCTGCTGAATTTAACGGGATTGGAGTGAGGATGTTGTCGGTACAAAAAGAGTTTCACGGTACCATCGATTACGGAGATGTGACGGTCACCGGGGGAATCTCGGTGTTTGATGCGAAGTTTGATGAGATGTATGTATACGATGGTGATGATTTAGGTGCAGTGTATGCCCCGGAAGAAACTCGTTTTCGTCTGTGGGCCCCCACCGCTTCCGAAGCCTTCGTCGTTCTGTACGAAACGGAGGACGGAATGCCGGTGAAGGAGCTGCCCATGAAGCGGGATGTGCAAGGAACGTGGACCCTGACGGTAGCGGAAGATTGCGGGGGATTATTCTATACGTACCGTGTGAAGGTGGGGGAGCAGTGGAACGAGGCCGTTGACCCTTACGCGAAAGCGGTGGGGGTGAACGGGACAAAGACGGCGATCCTGGACCTGCGCAGCACCAATCCAGAAGGATGGGAGAACGATCAGAAGCCGCCGCTGGCTTCACCGACGGATGCGGTGATCTATGAGCTGCATGTTCGAGACCTGTCGATTCACCCGCAAAGCGGCATCCGTGAAAAAGGCAAGTTCCTCGGCTTGACCGAGGAAGGCACTCGGGGCCCAAATGGCATTCCGACGGGACTCGACCATATTACTGGACTTGGCGTCACGCATGTGCAGCTGCTGCCGATCTATGATTACTCGCAGGAAAGTGTGGATGAGAGCCGTCTGGATGAACCCCATTACAATTGGGGATACGATCCTCAGAATTATAACGTACCGGAGGGCTCCTACTCGACGGACCCCCACAATCCGGCTGCCCGGATCCTTGAGCTGAAACGTCTCATCCAAAAGCTGCACGCCCGCGGACTACGCGTGATTATGGATGTGGTGTACAACCATGTATATGATGGATATCTGATTCATTTCACGAAGCTTGTGCCGGGTTATTACTTACGGTACAAGGCGGATCGGACGTTCTCCGACGGAACATTTTGCGGGAACGAGTGCGCCTCCGAACGGCCGATGATGCGAAAATATATTATCGAGTCGATCCTGCACTGGGTGCGGGAGTATCATATCGATGGGTTCCGTTTTGATTTGATGGGAATGATCGACATCGAAACGATGAATGAAATCCGTCGGCGGTTAGACGAAATCGACCCCACGATTCTGACAATCGGGGAAGGCTGGATGATGGAGACAGTGCTCCCCAAGGAGCTTCGGGCCAACCAGGACAACGCCGAGAAGCTGCCGGGCATCGGCATGTTTAACGACGGGATGAGGGATGCGGTGAAAGGGGATATTTTTATCTTTGACCGCAAAGGCTTCATCAGTGGCGGTGACGGCTTCGAGGACGGCGTGAAGCGCGGCGTAGCCGGGGGAATTAACTATGGGGGGCAGCTCAGACAGTTCGCGGTCGAGCCGGTTCAATCGGTGAACTACGTGGAGTGCCATGATAATCATACGTTATGGGACAAAATCGAGCTGTCTACGCCGGGCGCTTCGGACGAAGAACGCCGGGCGATGCACCGGCTCGCCTCCGCGATCGTGCTGACAAGCCAGGGCATCCCGTTCCTCCACGCCGGTCAGGAATTTATGCGTACGAAGGGCGGCGTGGAGAACAGCTATAAATCGCCCATCGAGGTCAACTGGCTCGATTGGGAGCGCTGCGCTGCGCATCAGGACGACGTGTCCTATATGCGCAGCCTGATCGCCTTGCGCAAAGCGCATCCCGCGTTCCGCCTGAAGACGGCGGACGAGATTCGAGCGCATTTGCGCTTTGAGGCAGCGCCGCCGCACGCCGTGGCGTTCACGCTGCGCGACCACGCCGGTGGCGATCCCGACCGCCACCTGTACGTGCTCTACAACGCGAACCCGGGCGCGTTGTCGCTGGAGCTGCCCGCCCTCGGACCGTGGGAGGTCCGGTTTGGCGGCGAGCACGTGCTCGCGCTGGAAGCGGGCGCGAGCGGTGAAGCTGCAGCGGCGTCGCCCGCTGCAGCAGGGGGGCCTCCAGCCGGCGGAGCACGGCTGGAGGTGCGCGGGGTCGGCGTCGTCGTCCTCGCCGTCCCGCGGTAATCGCGCAAGGGCGAGGGGCACGAGCCCCGTTGCCCTTGGCATTGCGCCGGCGGCCGGCTGAGCCTTGCCTGCCGGCGATGGCGGCGTACGCGGAAATAAGCCTCATATTCCCCTTATTTCCGCGTACACGCCCCATTTGAACAAAATAGCGGTATTTGATGGCCTTATTCTCCCGCAGGAGCCCCCAAATGGGGCTTTTTGCTCCTGCCGGACCGAAATAAGGCCATTTTTTACCGCTATTTGTTCAAATGAAGCTCAATCGCCGGAAATAAGGGAACTTATTACCGTTATTATTCCCTGGGGCCCCCGCAACGCCGGGCGCCCCCAAAAACCAACCCCCACGGCAAAGCCATGGGGGTTGGTTCAATAAATTCAGCTCAGCGCCGCAGGTTACTGGCGCTTCGCTTGCACTTGGCTGTTCGCATCGACCGTGTAGCTTTGGTCGTAAATGCGGATCGCTGCTGGCGTATCGGATTCGTTCGTGACGATGATGCTGTCGGCAGTGGCGTTGACTTTCAGCCGAGCGCCGCGGAACATCACCTTAAACGAGAACGAGGTCCAGTGCGACGGGATGAACGGGCGCAGCACCAGCTCGCCTTCGTGAACGCGCAAGCCGCCGAAGCCTTGCACGATCGCCATCCAGGTGCCGGCCATACTGGTGATATGGCAGCCGTCTTCGGTGTCGTTATTGTAGTTGTCGAGATCCAGGCGCGCGGTGCGCAGGTACATCTCGTAGGCCTTCTCCTGGTAGCCCAGCTCGCAGGCAAGAATCGCATGCACGCAAGGGGAGAGGGAGGACTCGTGAACGGTCATCGGCTCGTAGAAGTCGAAGTTGCGTTTTTTCGTATCCAGGTCGTACCGGTCGCTCAAGAAATACAAGCCTTGCAACACATCCGCTTGCTTAATGAAGCACGAGCGCAAAATCCGGTCCCAAGACCAGTTCTGGTTCAGCGGCAGATGCTTCGGATCCAGATCCTTCACTTGAATCAGTTCTTTATCCAGGAAGCCGTCCTGCTGCAAGAATACGCCGCGCTCCTCATCGTACGGATAATACATATTGTCGATGATGTGCTGCCATTGCTTCGTTTCCGCTTCTTGAAGCCCCAGCTTCTCCACAAGCGCCGCATAGTGCGCAGCATCTTGGGCTTTGAGCTCTTCCAGCACTTCCAGCGTGTATTCGAGCGTCCAGGCAGCGATCCGGTTCGTGTACCAGTTGTTGTTGACGTTGTTCTCGTATTCGTTCGGGCCGGTGACGCCAAGCATCACGTATTTGCCCTTCACTTGCGAGAAGTTCACGCGTTCTTCCCAGAAGCGGGAGATTTCAACGAGGACTTCCAGGCCGTATTCGCCCAGATAGGCTTTATCCCCTGTATAGTTAACGTAGTTATAAATCGCATATGCGATCGCCCCGTTCCGATGGAGCTCCTCAAATGTGATTTCCCATTCGTTGTGGCATTCCTCGCCGTTCATCGTTACCATCGGGTAGAGCGCGCCTTTTGTGAAACCAAGCTTTTGGGCGTTCTCTTTGGCTTTTTCCAAATGCTTATAGCGGTAAATCAGCAGGTTGCGGGCGATATCGGACTCCGCTGTGCTGAGGTAGAATGGCAAGCAATAAGCTTCCGTATCCCAATAGGTGCTGCCGCCGTATTTTTCACCGGTGAAGCCCTTAGGCCCGATGTTCAGTCGGTCGTCCTCGCCGCTGTAGGTTTGGTTTAATTGAAAAATATTAAAACGAATCGCCTGCTGCGCCGCCACGTCACCTTCGATGATGATGTCGCTCATTTCCCATTTCTTCGCCCAAGCTTCTGCTTGCTCTTTCTTCAGCGTATCGAAGCCGGCCTCTTTCGCGGAGTGCAGGGCGGCCGTGCCCACTTTCACCAACTCGCCAAGCCCATGATCGCGGGAGGTCACATTCGCAACATATTTGTACAACGTTACCGTCTCACCGGAAACGGCGGGTACCGCGACTTCGGCGGAGACAAACTTCTCTTGCTCGTGGAACGCAGGGGTGAGCTCCAGGCGTTTTCCACCTTGCTCCACATCAAATGCCATCACCGAGGTGACGTGGAAGTCGAGCTTCTTCGTCTTGACGGTTAAGTAGGAGACGTCGGTACCGGCGGATTTTTCCACCTCAAGCCAGAATTTCTCATCATAGTTGGAATCCTTATTCATGACGTCGCCGTCGAGATAAGGCGCGAAGCGCAGTTCCCCGTTGAAGTTGAGCGGCGTTACCGCGTAACGGATGGCCCCGATCTCATGACGTACGATGCTGACGAATCGCAGTGCTTCCACAGCCAGTTCCTTGCCGTCCTTCATCACGGCGGTAAAGCGGCGGTAGAGGTAACCTTCCTTCATGTTCAACTCTCGAACGAAATCCTTCACCTGACATTCGGCCAAATCCAGCGCGACGCCGTCTACAAATACGTTAATGCCAATCCAGTTCGTGCTGTTCAGCACTTTGGCAAAATATTCGGGATAACCGTTCTTCCACCAGCCCACCCGGGTTTTGTCCGGATAATACACGCCAGCCATGTAGCTGCCTTGCAGAAAAGGGCCGCTGTACTGCTCCTCGAAATTCGCACGTTGACCCATATAACCGTTGCCGATACTGAAGATACTTTCCGAAATTTCATGATTCGCCGGATCAAACGATTCTTCCAGAATGGACCAGGGATCCACTTTCAAATACTGTTTCACATTAACCGCTCCTTTAGTCATTTCAAATAGATTAGTCTGTAAAAAAAGAACGAGAGGTATTCACACTTGGGGCTTATTCCGCGCTCGCGGCGATTTGCTGCAGCAGGGTAATCGAAACATCGCCCAGCGAGGAGACAACCCGATCCGCTTGCCCCAGCGTATCGGGCGAACCGATGCCAACGCAGCGCATACCCGCACGACGGGCCGCTTCGATGCCGGCCTCCGCATCCTCGAACACGACGCATGCTTCGGGGGCGACGCCCAGCTCCGCAGCGCCTAGCAGGAACACCTCCGGATCAGGCTTGGCACTGGTGGTGCGGGTGCCGTCGATGATCGCGTCAAAGTACGGGGTCAGCCCGGTATTCCGCAAAATGATCGGGGCGTTCTTGCTCGCTGAACCAAGCGCGGTCTTCAATCCGTTAGCCCGGCATTGCTGCAAGAACTCCAGCGCTCCCGGCAAAATTTCCGACGCGTCCATTTGGGAGATGTACTCGACATACCAGTTGTTTTTGCGTTCAGCCAGCTCTTGCTTGACGTGGTCTTCCAGTTGAAGACCGCCCACGCTAAGCAAGATGTCGAGCGAGGCCATGCGGCTGACGCCCTTCAGCTTCTCATTGTCCTGTTCGGTAAATTCGAAGCCGAGCTCCGCGGCCAGCCGTTTCCAGGCGAGGTAGTGATATTTCGCGGTATCCACGAGCACGCCGTCGAGATCAAATAAACAAGCTTGAATGGGATTCATAATGAACCTCCTCTATGTTGAATATTGGTGCAAACGTTTGAACAAAGCGTGAAAAATAAAGGAAGCATGTGCTTCCGTTTATTTTTTCGTAACCAATGTTTAATGCAGCCTGTTGCCTCAAAGCTTCTTGGGTACCGAATACATCGACGACTCGCGAACCATCAGCCGATGCGGAATGATCTGCCTTTTCGGATAGGCCTTGTCGTTGTTGTTCTGCACCGCTTGAATCAGCACTTGCGAGGCCGTGTAACCCAGATTGTAAATGCCGATATCCATGCTGCTCAGCGGTGGGGTTGAGAGCTCGGACAACGGGATGTTGTTGAAGCTGACCAGGCATAAGTCTTCAGGTACCTTGTACTTCAATTCGTGCAGGCCGCGAAGCACGCCAAACGCTACGACGTCATCGATCATGACCAGGGCCGTCGGACGGTCCGGTAGATTCATGAAGAACGACATAGCCCGATAGCCGCTGTCCTGCAAAAACTCACCTTCGACAATCCATTCGGGCCGACTCTCCAAGCCTGCATCTCGAAGCGCATCCTGATAGCCCTTCAATCGGTCCTTGGAAACGACGAGCTCCGGTGGTCCGCTGACGAACCCGATCCGTTCGTGGCCTAACGCGATCAAATGCTTCGTGGCGTCGTACGACGCCTGGATATTATCGTTATCCACCGTTAAAATATCAGGATATTCTTCGCTGCGCCCAATGAGTACAAACGGATGACCCCCTTGATGGAGGAACTCGATCACCGGATCGTTCTGCCGGGAATACAGCAAGATGACCCCGTCCACCCGGCGGCCGTTCAGCAGTCTGGATACACTTTCGACTTCCTCTTTCTCATTGGCTCCGGAGCTGATCAGCACGTCGTAGCCCAAGCGGCTGGCTTGGGTGACAATGCCGCGAATCAGTTCCATGAAGAAGAAGTTAGAGAACAACTCCTCGGCGGACTTTGGCAGCAGGATACAAATGCTATTTGTCGTTTTGGAGACCAAACTCTTGGCCATAATGTTAGGGTGATAGCCAAGTTGGTCCATAATGAGCTTTACTTTACGCGAGGTCTCCTCGCTGATTCTAGGATGATTGGACAGCACCCGGGACACGGTAGAGGGCGATACGCCGGCCTTTTTGGCAACATCCTTAATGGTGACAGCCATAAAAAACCTCCTCTGTGGAACCGTTTGCTTTACACTGTAATATTAATCTATAGATTGCCGAAAGTAAATAGATAAAACCGTGCCAGAGGCGTTATAGAGTCGGAATTTCGTCCATTTCTTAGCGGAAAATCACCTTTAATTCAAACAAACGTTTGCGCACGGAATAGGTTAAGGAGAGGTGCAAAAAAGAAGCTGCCCCTTCGGCTAAGCTAGCCTCGGGACAGCTGATTGATGCGGGACTATTATTGATTCAAACCATACTTCCAATCTTTTTTGTCCATTTCGCGAATGAAGTTTTCCAGAACATTCAGAACGGCTTCTTCCAGCAGCTTACCTTTTTCTTTGGTCGCGACGCTTGGATCTCCGGAGGCACCGGTATTCGTAAGCTCTTCGAAGCGCCATTTGATCTCGACGAATTCCGGCAGTTCCGGAACAACGCCCTTGGCGTGCTCCATCTCGATCCATTCTTCGAATAAGGCCAGCCCCATCGAGGTTTCACCTTCGCCGGCATGACCGAGCCCATTCCATACGTCAAACGTCCCTTCCGGCACCATTTTCCCAGCCGCTACCCACCAATCATTAAGACTGGCGATCGTTACATGGGGATGTTGCACTTTGACTGCGCGGGCAGCCAACTCAATCGGTGCGATATTGCCGTCATGGCCGTTCATGATGATGATCTTGGTGATGCCATTTCGGACGATTTCGTTAAGGATGTCTTTAATGACGTTGGTGATTGTTTCCGGGGTCAGGCTGACGGTAAACGGAAATTTGTTGTAGTGCTCACTGAGTCCGTAGTTAATCGGCGGCAGCACCATCAGGCCTTCGACGCGTTCAGCAAGCTTCTCGCTGAGAATGTTGGAGATCAGGGCATCCGTTCCGAATGGCATATGATTACCATGATTTTCAAAGGCTCCTACCCCAAAGATGACTTTGTCGATTTTACTGTTCTTATACTGGTTACCAGTCATTTTTGTTCCGATCAATGCCATTGCACATACACCTCTTTCTTATTTATTTTTCTGGAGTAATATTTTTGCGGAACTCAAATTTACCATCTTTAACTTCAATGATCGTGACGCTCTTGTCAGGTACACGTCCGGAGCCATAGCTGATTTCACCTGTGACAGTTTTAAATCCCGAGGTTGCGTTCAAAGCATCGCGAATCGCTTTAGGGTCTTCGCTGCCTGCTCGTGTAATCGCATCAGCGATCAGGTACATCGTATCGTATCCGAGTGCGGCAAAAGCGTTCTCTGGGGCGTTTCCGGTTTTGTCGGTATAAGCCTTCACGAAATTTTGCACTTTTTCATCGCTGTTTTCCAGAGCAACGTGGGTGGCGAAGAACACGTTGTTCGTTTGCGGCGTGCCGCCCATTTCGATCAATGCCGGAGTATCGAAGCCGTCGGCACTGAGGATTGGAGTTTCGATTCCCATATCACGAATTTGCTTCACCACGATTCCGGCTTTGTCAGGAAGGGCAGATACCATCAGGACGTCCGGCAACTCAGGCAAACTTTTCAGACGGGTAATTTGAGCGGAGAAGTCAGTGTCGGCAGCTCCGTCGTATTTGTCTTCGAGTAAGATCTCGCCGCCCTTGGATGTAAAGCGATCTTTAAAAAATGCGGAAACGTTAACGGTAAAGTCGGAGGACGTATCCGTCAGAACCCATGCTGTTTTCGCCCCCAGTTCGTCCATGGAAAAATCGGAGATGGCATAGGATTGTGCGTCATCGCCAAAAGCCGCCATATACATAAAGTCACCGACCTGTTCAGGAATCAGCGGGGAGGTGGCCCCGGAGGTAATGAAAGGAACTCCGGCTTCCTGGGCTACCGGTCCGGCAGCAAGGACATAAGTCGTATCGCTAAATCCGGCAACGACGGGTACCTTCTCCACATCGATCAATTCTTGCATGCCGTTGGTCGCGGAGATGGTTTCCGTTTTGGCATCGATCGAGACGACCTTGACCTGCTTGCCATTAATGCCTCCGTTCGCGTTAATCTCTTCGGCTGCCAGTTGGAACCCGGCCAGCGATGGTCCGTCCAGGGAAGCTTGTCCACCGGTCACATTATACAAGGCGCCGATTTTGATCTCGCCTCCGCTGCGAACCGAATTGCTCTCCCCATTCGCGGACGCCGCGTTGTTTTCCTTGGAGGAAGTATTACTCCCCCCGTTGCTGCAAGCGGATAAAACTAGCATGATAATCGTTAAAAATGCGATCATTTTTTTCATAAGCCATCTTTCTCCCATCTTTTTTTAAGTGAACCTAGCCGACATCGCACTTAGTTCTTCTTCATCAGCTCTGCATGCCACTCACCCCCGCATGAAATGACTGTTTATTTTCCTAAAAGACCTTTCGGTCTGAGGATTATTGTGATGATAAGTGCTGCGGACATGAGCACCTGACTGATCCCATACATCTGCGGGAGCTGGACTCCGAATAGCTCAACTCCCCGTTCCAGTTTGTTCAGTAGAAGCTCGGGGATGAGTGTCACTAGAATGGAACCAAGAACCGCGCCGGAAATCGTCCCCGAGCCGCCGATGACGAGCATGAGCACCAGGTTGAAGGTCATGGAGTAGGAGAACATGCTCGGGTTGATGCTTGTAATTAAATGTCCGTATAGACTGCCGCCGATGGCGGCGAAGAACGCGCCTGAGGCAAAAGCGAACATTTTATGCCGCACCACTTTAACGCCCATGGCTTCGGCGGCGAGGTCATCTTCCCGGATGGCTAACATCGCGCGACCGTAAGAGGAATGCAGCAGACGCCAAACGAAGTAAATCGTGATTGCGACAATGGCGTAAACCCACCATATATTCGAGACTTTGGGGAGACCGGATATACCGCTCTTTCCTCGGGTAAAGTCGGTTAAGTTAGAGGCCAGTACATTGATAATGACCATGAAACCCATGGTGGATACGGCCAAGTAGTGCCCGCGCAACTTCAATACGGAGAAGCCGATCAGAAATGAGCAAATGACAGCTAAAACTCCACCGATGAGCATGGCGACGACGAAAGGCAACTCAATTTGCTGCAGCCACGCTGGCATTTGCGGGAACAGGAGCGGCTTGCGTGCCAGCGGATAGGTTAGAAGCGCTGTCGTATAAGCGCCTACGGCCATAAACCCGGCATGTCCCAGTGAGAAAATGCCTGTGTACCCGTTCGTTAAGTTAAGGCTGACGACCAGAATGATATTAATCCCAACCAAATTAACCAAACGTAAGTAGTAATCATTTAACGTAAAATTGGCGACGATGAGCAAAAGGATCAAGACTCCGGCATAAATTGCGAGCGCAGGCTTGCTTCTCATCCCGGACAGGCGAGAACGCGTCTGGCTTGGCTTCAATTCGAGTGGTTTGTTCATCGTTATACCCTCCTATCCTCGGCTTTGCCGAAAATTCCGGTCGGCTTGATCAGCAATACGACGATCAGGGCCAGGAAGACGAAAGCATCCTTATAAGCCGACAGCTCCGGCGGTAAAAAGCCGACAAACAGAATTTCTCCAAAACCGAGAATCAGACCGCCAATCGCTGCACCCGGCAGACTGCCAATACCGCCGATAACGGCTGCAACAAAGGCTTTAAGTCCAGGCACAAATCCCATCATGGGCTCGATTCGACCATAGCGGCCTGCGTTCATCACTCCGGCGACGGCTGCAAGTCCAGCTCCGATAATAAAGGCAGTACGGACGATTGAGTTAATGTTGACGCCCATCAGTACCGAAGCGTTCATATTCTCTGCGGTGGCACGCATGGCAATGCCCAGCTTTGTTTTTTTGATAAACAAGGTAAGGGCGATGAGCAGCAAGGCGGATAGACCGATGATGGCGATGTTCATCACAGAGAAGTCGATATTGCCCACTTCTACCATATTGGATAGGTAAGATGGAACTTGAAATGACCGCGGTTGAGGAGACAAAATCATCGTTGCGAGATTTTGAATCAGGATAGAAACGGCGAAGGAAGTGACCAGTGTCGTTTCCTCCGGCTTGCTTCGCAGCGGCCGATAGGCCGCACGCTCTACGACCAGGCCGATCATCACTGTCACCGCAATGGAGAGGAGGATCGCCACCGGGAAGGGAAGAAGCAGGTTCAACGTGAAGGCCATTGCCGCATACGAGCCGATCATCAGCAAGTCGCCATGAGCGAAATTGATCAGCCGGAGGATCCCGTAGACCAGCGTATAGCCGATGGCGATCAAAGCGTAGACGCTGCCCAACCCCAGGCCGTTAACCAATTGTTGTATAATGTAATCCGCAGAATAGACCATCGGTTCAACCCCCCAGATAAGCCTTTTGGATATCCGAATTGTGCAACAGCTCTTCGGCAGGCCCTTCAAGCTTGATGCTGCCGGTCTCGAGTACATAAGCTCGGTCGGCGATCAGCAGTGATTCATAAGCGTTTTGTTCAACGAGCAGTACGGTAATATCGCTTTTTTTCATTAATTGAATGACTTCAAAAATCTTCTCCACCATGATCGGGGCCAGTCCCAGTGAGGGCTCGTCGAGCAATAACAGGCTAGGCTTGCTCATGAGCGCCCGACCCATGGCCAACATTTGCTGCTCTCCGCCGCTAAGCGCTCCCGCTGGCAGCTTCTCTCGCTGTTTAAGTACCGGGAATAAGCTGTAAATCCATTCGATATCTGTAGAGATGTCGTCCGATTTAGGACGCGTATAAGCGCCCATTCGTAAGTTCTCCAGCACGGTAAGTTGGGCAAAAACCTGACGACCCTCAGGGGAATGAGCCATCCCCATGGACACAATTTTGTGGGCGGGTACGGAGGTGATCTCCTTGCCCATGTACTCGATGCTGCCCGATTTAGGCTTTAGCAATCCCGACAAGGTCCGCAGTGTCGTCGTTTTGCCGGCTCCGTTGGCTCCGAGCAGGGCAACAAGTTCGCCTTGCCGTACTTCTAGTGAGACGTCCTTTAACGCGTGAATTTGATCATAATAAACATTAATCCCCTTAACTTTAAGCATGTTCGGCCGACCTCCCTAAATAGGCTTCAATTACTTCGGGGTGGGAGCGAACGGTCTCAGGATCCCCTTCGGCGATGAGTTTGCCGTAACTCAAGACCTGGAGACGATCACATAGATTCATGACAAACGGGATATCGTGTTCGATCAACAAAATGCTCAAATCATAACGATCACGGATTTCCCGAATGAGCAATGTCAACTCCGCCGACTCGCTGTGGTTCATACCGGCGGCCGGCTCGTCTAATAGCAGCAGGGAGGGGCGCAACGCTAAAGCGCGGGCGATCTCCAGTTTACGCTGGGATCCGTATGGCAGGCTTCCTGCCTTGACGTCCCGTACGTTTTCAAGTCCGACCGAGGCTAGTAGGTTTTCCGCCTCTGAGCGAATGCTTTGTTCTTCCCGAGCAAAGCCGGGAAACCGAAACAAGGTCGATATGAGCCCCGACTTTTTATGGATTTGAGCTGCCACCATCACGTTCTCCAAGACCGTCAGCCCTTTGAACAGACGGATGTTTTGAAACGTTCGTGCCAAGCCAAGGGCGGCGATTTCATCGGGCCTTTTGCCGGAAATCTCTTTACCTTGAAAATAGACTGTTCCCTCCGTTGGTTTGACAAGAGAGGTCAACATGTTAAATACGGTTGTTTTTCCAGCTCCATTCGGGCCGATCAAGCCGTGAATCTGTCCCGGTTTAATCTGGAGACTATAAGCATCGACGGCGGTTAACCCTTTGTATCTTTTCGTCAGTCCGTTCGCTTCCAATATCATGACGCACACCTCCAATATTGAATTAGAAGCTTTTAAGAGTGCTGGGTCGAGAAAATGCGGTTTCGCGTACCCAGGATGTGTTCAACCATTTGCCTTCTTGCTGCTTGCGGATTTTTGTTTTTAATCATCTCGACGATTTCACGATGTTCATCGTTCATTGTGCTTGTGCTGCCGATCTTCATATCCAAGTAAAGTACACGCTGCATGTTATCTAAATTGTTAATGATCAATTTGGTGAGTCGACGGTTGTTGCTAGCTTCAGCCACGGCGACGTGAAAGTCGAAGTTCAGCCGCATATAATCGACCTCGCTGATCCCAGACGAAGGAGTAAAGTTCGTACCGACGAGACGCTCCAGCTTGTCGATCGCCTGACGCGTAGCGAAGGAAGCAGCTAGTTCCGCCGCGCTGCCTTCCAGGATTAGCCTCAGTCCAATCAACTCATCCAGATCTTTTAAGTTGACCTGACTGACGAGGCATCCTTTGTAGGGGATGATCTCGACCAACCCTTCGTGCTTCAGGATGTTAATCGCATCCCGAATCGGTGTTTTGCTGGTTTGAAAACGCTCGGCCAAGTCTCCTGCATGAATCGGTTCCCCCGCTTGCAACTCCCCATAGACAATCATGTCTTTTAACTGCCGATATACCTGGTCGGTCAGCGAAGCTTTCTCCACTTTGCTCACGGACATCTCTCCTTGGCATTTGAATTCAAGTCTGAGGCTGCGGTGTATCGGGTCTTGAACTCGATAGCTGTACTAAAGGAACCTGCTCGATACACCCGTTTCGAATCATGGCGACGGGGAAACTGTCACAGTTATGCACCGCTGCTGCGCGTCCGAGGCGGTCGACGACAAGAATGCCGCCGTATTCTCCTGTAAGCTGATAGAGTCGTTGAATGGCCTTCGTTGCAGCCTCCTGCGGATGAAGGCCTGATTTAATCTCTTCTTCGACAAATTTCGCAGTTAAGGTAGAAATAAATGCCTCGCCGCGTCCGGTACATACGACCGCACAATGGCTTGAGGCATATATCCCTCCTCCGATGTAGGGGGTATCGCCGACACGTCCAGGGAATTTCAGGAACGATCCGCCAGTTGAAGATGCGGCGGCAAGACCGCCTTGATCATCTAGAAGGACGCATCCGACGGTATCCGACTCTTTAATCAATCCGGTAAAGGCGCTAAACTCCACTTCCTTACCGCTGCGCTTGAGGTTGATCGCGGTCTCCCAGGAAGCCAGTTGCACATCGGTGATGCAATTGTCTGCAGGGAAGCCTTGTTCCCTGGCGAACAGAGTTGCTCCCGAACCAGCCAATACAACATGTCGGCTTTCTTCAAGTACTTTACGTGCTACGGATACAGCATGTCTGACTTCTCGCATGGCCGCCACAGCCCCGAATTTTCCGGTTACGCCGTCCATAATGGCGCCGTCGACCTCAACATATCCATCTCGATTCAGGACGGAGCCGAGACCTGCATTGTATAGCGGGTTATTCTCCAACTCGTTAACAGCCTTCTCGACGGCAGACAACCGGTCTCGGCCGCAGGAAATTTCCTGTTGAGCGACTAAGGCAGCCGTTTCAAGGCCCTGGATATAAGGGGGATCTGTTTTCGTTTCAACACTACCGTGAACTAATATAACACTCAATGTAAGCAACCCCCCGTAATTTAAGATGTTTCAGCGATATATCGCAAATATTTATTCGAAATATAGCATGTTAATTCAAGAGAAACAATAGAATGTGTCGAAAAATGTAAATCAATGTTACGTAAGTGCAAATTTAGATGAAGTGATGTAAGGTATTTTACGTTGATGTCCCCTCAGAAAAAAAGAAAGTGCAGGGGGGACCCTGCACTTTCCGTGTGGAGCGTAAATATGAGTTTTGTTTCAGTTAGTTATTCATAGTCAACACGGCATAACCGTATGCTGGAAGCTTAACGGCAAGTTTGCCGTCTGTGGTGTTGTAGGTTTGACCGCTGAAGGCATCGCGCCACGTGTTCCCATCCGCAGGGATCGTAAAGGTCTGTCCGGCATCGTAGTTGTTCAGCAGGACAAGCACTTTCTCCCCGTTCAGTACGCGTTCATAAGCAAGCTTCGAGCCGCATTTCTCGGCGAGCAAGAATTTCAGGCTGCCGGTCCGCAGTGGAGCCAGCTGCTTACGAACCTTGATCAGCTTCTGATAAAACGCGAACAAGTCATGATCTTGGCGCTTCGGATCCCATTCCATACATTTGCGGCAATCCGGATCCGGTCCGCCGTCGAGGCCGACTTCGTCGCCATAGTAAATACAAGGCGTTCCACTGTACGTAAATTGGAACAGGGCGGCCAGCTTCATTTTAGCTTTGTTGCCATCGCATAGTGTAAGCAGGCGCGGCGTGTCATGGCTGTCCAGCAGATTGAACGCCACTTCACTTGCTTGGAGCGGATAACGGGACAGCTGCTTGCCGATCGCATTCGCGAAGCCCTCGGCATCCAACGTGCCGCGTACGACGAAGTCCAGCACCGCTTCGGTGAACGGATAGTTCATCACGGCATCAAATTGGTCCCCTTGCAGCCAAGCCGAGGACTCATGCCAGATTTCGCCCAAGATGTAGGCATCCGGGTTGGCCGCCTTCACGACTTTACGGAAATCGCGCCAGAAGGCATGGTCTACTTCGTTGGCAACGTCCAGCCGCCAGCCGTCGATGCCCACTTCCTTAATCCAGAATTCAGCGACTTTCAGCAAGTATTCTTTTACTTCCGGATTTTCCGTGTTCAGCTTAGGCATCAGCGGCTCGAAAGCAAATGTATCGTAACTTGGCACGCCGTCCTTCACTTGCAGCGGATACTCGCGCACATGGAACCAGTCTTTGTAACGGGATTTCTCGCCTTTCTCCATCACGTCAACGAAAGGGGCGAAGGTTCTGCCGGAGTGGTTAAATACGGCGTCGAAGAGCACCTTGATCCCGCGCTCATGGCAGGCTTGAACCAGCTTCTTGACCGTAGCGATATCGCCGAAATGCGGATCGATCTTCATATAATCGGCCGTATCGTATTTATGGTTGGTCGTCGCTTCAAACAACGGGGTGAAATAGATGCCCGTCACCCCAAGTTCGCTCAGATGGTCGAGGTGATCGATGACGCCTTGCAGATCCCCGCCGAAGAAGTTATCGCGTTCCGGCTTGCCGCCCCAAGGCAATACGCCTTTTGGATCGTTGCTCGGGTCGCCATTGGCGAAGCGCTCCGGGAAGATTTGATAGAAGATGGCGTCCTTCACCCAAGCCGGCGGCGTAAACACGTCGATCGGATTAATGAACGGGAATTCGAACAGCCGTTCCGGACCGGCCGGACGTTCTTTTGTAAATTCGCTTTCCGTCATCCAGATTTGCTCGTCGCCGGATTTCAGCAGAAAACCGTATCTCGTCCGGCGCAGCGGCGGTTGGTAGGCACATTCCCAATAATCGAACATCTCATCGCTGATCATCAAGGTCATCGGAATCAGCTCTTTGCTCTGATCCCACATGTATTTGTCCCCAACAAAAGCGTAGACCTCGGTAAGATCATTTTTCTTGGCGCGCAGGCGCAGATGGAGCGTTTTGTTGTCGTAGGCATAAGTCCAGTTGAGTTTGGGACGGTGATACACCGCTTCGAGTAACATAGATAATCCCTCCTGAAATAGTTAAGTGGACGGCTTTGCCCGCCAGGCTCCCGAATCATCGACAGGCTTCATAAGCAAAAAAAGCACATCCAAGCCGATGAACGGGCCGAGGATGTACCTTTCGATAACAGCGCCTTCAAATTATTGAACCGAGCGGCAAAGCTAGTATTGCTCTCATTGATCCGGATTATAACACTGTTCAAACCATTGCACAAGACGGGAGGGAAAAGGGAAGGGTTTCGGATGAAAAAGACGGGAAAACATGGACATGCAGTCCTAAACATCGCTTGATACATAGAGAAAAAACGCACAAGCATGCCACGGATGCGATCGTTTGGCAAACTCGTGAAACTATAAAAAATGCGAAATTTGGAGTAAACAGAAGAAAAAAAGAGAAGTGAATTGATTTACCCCTATTTAAGCTCTGTGCAAACGTTTTTACAAGTTCCATGTCATGATGTATGATGTGTTACATGGATAAAGCGCTTTCGGGCAGGAAATACTAAACTATCGCAGGAAGAAGTCACAACGCCGAAATAGTTTCAGGTATTTTCTGAAAACGTTTGCGCAACATCGTCTATATAATATTTAGGAGGGGTTATTGTAATGAAGTTCAAAAAGGCATTGACCTTGATTGCAGCATTGTCCTTGGTTGTCTCGATCACGGCTTGCGGATCGAACAATAACGGCGGCAACAACGGCAGCGCAAACGCTCCGGCCAACCAAACCGAAAACACTGGGAATACGGGAACTGGCGAAAACGCTTCGGCGGATTCGATCGTTCCGGAAGACGGCGCCGAGCTGGTCGTTTGGGAAAGTAAAGAAGAGAAAGTGTTTACGGAAGAAATCGCCAAACAATTTACGGAGAAATACGGCGTTAATGTAAAAATCGAAGAAGTGGCTCCAACCGACCAAATCGGTAAATTGACGCAAGACGGTCCTTCCGGTCTGGCTGCCGACGTATTGATCGTCCCTCATGATCATTTGGGTAACGCGGCAACCTCCGGCTTGATTTTGCCGAACGACGCGTTTGCCGAAGAAACGACGAAAAACAATACGGAAGCCTCCATCCAAGGCGCGACCTATGACGGCGTGCTGTACGGCTATCCGAGAGCAGCCGAAACGATGGCTTTGTATTACAATAAATCGCTCGTTCCGGAACCGCCTAAAGACTTTAAAGACGTTCTGGAATTCAGCAAAACGTTTACCGACAAATCCAAAAACAAATACGGCATCATGTGGGAAGTCGGCAACATGTACTTCAACTATCCGTTTATTGCGAGCACCGGCGGTTACTTGTTCGGCGATAACGGCACAAACCCAGACGACATTGGTCTGGCTAACGATGGCGCCATCGAAAGCTTGAAAGTGTTCCAAAGCTTGAAGGAAGCTCTGCCGATCAACAGCGGCGACATCAACCCGGACATCAAACGCAGCTTGTTTAATGAAGGCGACGTTGCGATGGACATCAACGGTCCTTGGGAATTGGCAGGATACAAAGCCGCTCTTGGCGACAACCTGGGTCTTGCTCTGTATCCGTCTATCAACGGTAAGAAAGCAATTACCTTCTCTGGTATTAAAATTTGGGTTGTTAACTCCTTTACGAAATATCCGAATGCAGCTAAACTGTTCGCTCATTTCGCTTCTACGAAGGATGCGCAGTTGCTGTTGAACGAAAAAGTCGGCGCTGTACCGACGAACCTGGAAGCGTTGGAAGCCGATCAAATCAAAAACGATCCGTTCGTATCCGTATTTGCTGAGCAAGCGAAGAACTCCCAGCCGATGCCTTCGATTCCGGAAATGGCGAACGTTTGGTCTCCGGTAAACGCAGCGCTCCCGGAAATCTGGAATAATAATGCGGATCCGAAACAAGCTATGGAAAGTGCTGTGAAACAAATTAAGGAATTGAACAGCGGGGCAGCTGAGTAAGTCAGAACTTACTTTCACCCAGTGTGGAAAGGTTGAGCCCGCCGCTTATAGCGGCGGGTCATCCTTAATTTCCCAAGGGAGAGGAGAAGGAAGGGAAATGGACCGACACCAACATCGGGATCGGGCGACGATTTTGTCGATACTGTGCATGGGCCTGGGACAACTCTACAATCGACAATATATCAAAGGGTTGTTGTTCGTTCTATTTGAAGCATTTAGCGTAATCTATTTGATTCGAAACTTAGGGTTTGCGCTCTGGGGAATCGTAACGCTAGGTGAAACGCCAAGAACCGGAGCCAATATGAACGGGAACTGGGATCATTCGATTTTCATCATGATTCAAAGCTTGATTACGCTGCTGTTTGTGGCGGTTTTTATCATCATTTATATTATGAACGTCCGCGATGCCCGCGCCATTGGGCTGGAGCGGGACAAAGGCAAGGCGCCCAATAACTTTAAACAAACGGTGCGTTATGTACTGGATTACAAGTTTGCTGTTGCATTTTTGAGTATTCCCGCCCTCGGGATTTTATTTTTCACCGTAATGCCGATTCTGTTCATGATTCTGCTTGCGTTCACCAACTATTCGGCGCCGAAGCACATTCCGCCGGCCATGCTGGTCGATTGGGTTGGCTTCGAGACCTTTAAAAACCTGGTGGCGCTCAAAACCTGGAGCCATACCTTTTACGGCGTATTGACCTGGACGATTATCTGGGCGATTTTGTCCACGGTAACGACTTATTTTGGCGGTATGCTTGTCGCGTTACTGATTAATCAGAAGGGCATTCGTTTCAAAGGGTTATGGAGAACGATCTTAATTCTTCCTTACGCAATTCCGCAGCTGATTTCGCTGCTTGTAATGAGAAATATGTTTAACGGCCAGTTTGGTCCAATCAACCAGTATCTTGGTTATTTCGGACTTGGCTGGTTGCCGTGGTTAACCGACCCGTTCTGGGCGAAAGTGACCGTTATCGTCGTGAATATGTGGGTGGGGATTCCGGTCTCCATGCTGCTGATTCTGGGCGTACTTACGACGATTCCCAAAGATTTGTACGAGGCAGCGGAAGTGGATGGAGCAACCGGGTTCCAGAAATTTAAGATCGTTACGCTGCCGATGATTTTGTTCACGACGGCACCTACGCTGATCACCCAATTTGCCGGCAACATCAACAACTTTAACGCCATCTTCCTGTTAACGGGCGGCGATCCGGTGAAGGGCGATTATCAATATGCCGGTGCGACCGACCTCCTGGTGACGTGGCTGTACAAGCTGACGTTGAACCAAAACAAATACAACATGGCCTCTGCGATCGGGATCATCATTTTCATCATTATCGCTTCGTTCTCGATTTACAACTACCGCAGAACCAAGTCGTTTAAAGAGGAGGATATGATCCAATGAGCAGACGGAAAATCCGAAATGCGATTCGTCTGGGCGCCAGCTACATCGTGCTGATCCTGCTGTGTATTGCCGCCGTCTACCCTGTGCTTTGGGTCGTCTTCGGTTCGTTGCGGCCGGGTAAATCGCTTTACAGCAAAACGTTGATTCCGGAGAAGTTTACGTTTGAACATTATCAAGAACTGTTTACATCCCAGACCTATCTGTTTGGCACCTGGTACCTGAATACGCTGAAAATTGCGGTTTGCTCTATGATTCTGGGCGTGCTGCTGACGCTGCTTACGAGCTATGCGCTCTCCCGGTTCCGGTTCCGCGGACGCAAAACGGCGCTTTCCGGTCTGCTCGTGCTGGGGATGTTCCCGGGATTCATGAGTATGATCGCCATCTATCTGCTGCTGCGGGAGATGCAGCTGCTGGATACGCATTTGGCTCTGATCATCGTATATGCGGCGGGGGCCCCGCTGGGCGGCACGTTTATCGCCAAAGGCTTCCTCGATACGATTCCTCGATCGTTGGATGAAGCGGCACGGATCGATGGAGCGAGCAACTTCCTGATCTTCCGGCGCATCATTCTGCCGTTGTCCAAGCCGATGCTGACGTATATGGCGCTAACCCAATTTGTCGGTCCTTGGGTTGACTTCATCTTTGCTCGGCTCGTCCTGCGAACGAAGGAAAACTGGACGCTGGCCGTCGGGATGTGGGATATGGTCAGCAGTAATCAGAACAGTAACTTTACGCTGTTTGCCGCAGGGGCAGTTCTGATCGCACTTCCGATCACGATCTTGTTCATGTTCCTGCAGCGGCTGCTTGTTGACGGCTTAACTTCGGGCGCCAGCAAAGGATAATACAGCATGGGTTGATCAACACCTGGGTATAGCCTCAGTCAAGCGGGGCTATACCTTTTTTGCTAATGGGGGCTTTATTTCATCATATATACATAAAACAAAAGGGGATGCGGAAATGAAGAAGCTTCGCGCTGGGCGGCACTGGAATTCCGTGGGCCTGAAAATGTTTGTGGTCGTGTTTGCAGCTGTTGTCGTTTTGTCGGTGGTGCTGGGGTTCAGCTCGTATCGAGCGTCCAGGGAGATTATTCGTGAGCAGGTAGCTTCCGCCTCGACCCAAGCGGTGGAGCAGGCGGCGGACAAGCTTGACTTCTTGTTCCAGCAATATGAGGCCACGTCGCGGCAATTGGCCGTGGATCAGACGCTGCGGAGCGATCTGGAGATGGTGAACCAACCGGGAGTTGGAACCTTTGTGAAGACGCAAGCTGAGGATCGGATCCGCAAGAAGCTGGATGCCTTGAAGAGTGCGGATGAACGCCTCTTGGGTGTGCGTCTTGTTTCGAAGGGCCTGGAAGACGTGAAATCGTACAAGTCTTCGGGAGTCAGCTCGGTGCGGACGGATGAGGCGGTGGAAAGCCGGGTAAAGAAGGTATTGGATGCGACAGGCGAGCCCGTGTGGTTCCCAGCGTTGCAGAGGGGCTTCTTTAACGCATATACCGAGCCTACGGTCACGATGGCCCGCTTGCTGCGGAATATCAATCACCCAGAGGCGGAGTATATCCTGTTGTTTGAGATTAAGGTGCAGGCACTGGGGGATATTTTAGGCAACCTGCAGATCGGGAAGACCGGGCAGGTGCGGGTGCTTACTGCGGATAACCGGATTGTCCATGCGAATGATCCGGCTCTTCTGGAGACGGAATCCGTTTTTAAAGTGGATGCCAAACAGGCGGAATCGGGAGAAAGCTCGTTCCAGGCGGCAGATGAGCAAGGAGTTCAGCAACTGGTCGTGTTCCGACCGTTGAAAACGGTGAACTGGAGGATTATCGGATACGCTCCGGAGAGCGACTTTCTAAGTGCAGCGGACCGGCTGCTCGTCGTCATGTTGGTCGTGCTCCTGGGCGCTGTGGTTGTTGCCGCTCTGATCGGCTATTTCCTGGTGCGCATGGTCGGCCGGCCTTTGGAGAAGTTGTGCCGGCTGATGGAGGAAGGTGAACGCGGAAACTTGCAGGTGCGTACCCGCTTTAAAGGAAATGACGAAATCGGTCGGCTGGGACACAGCTTCAATCGGATGCTGGAGCAGATTTCGCAGCTGGTGGAACGGACAAATGGCTCGGCCGTAGAGCTGTTGGCTACGGCGGAGAATTTGACGAAGGCGTCGCGGGATACATCGCAGACCGCCGCTGAGATTGCGCAGGCGACCGGTGAAATTGCCGCCGGAGCTGAGAGCTTGGCCGTGGAGGCGGACAAGGGGACCGAGACAGCGGAACGGATCGGCGATCAAATGAGCCGAGTGGCTCGTCTGAACGCGGCGATGGACGAATCCGCCGGTCGTGTCATCGAGGTCAGCCGCAATGGGGAAGCGCACATGGAGCAGCTGGTGGAGAAGACGGAGGCGGTGTCGCGGATGACGGCGCTGTTGGAGGAGAATTCGGCGAAGCTCAGCCAAAGCACCCAGTCGATCCGCTCGATCCTTGCCCCGATGGTGGAGATGACCAAGCAAACGAACATTTTGTCGTTAAATGCTTCGATTGAAGCGTCTCGTGCCGGGGCAGCCGGCAAAGGGTTTATGGTCATCGCCGGAGAAATTCGTGAGCTGGCAGCCGCTTCAGGGGAATCGATCCAAACTGTATCGGCGATTACCGAGGAAATCCAGGAGGCGATCGGCCAAACGGTGGAGGTGCTGACGGGGATCGCGCCATTATTCGTGGCCCAGACCGAGGCGGTCAAAGAAGCAGCCGGCATCTTCCAGAACGTCAAAGGGGAAATGGAGGAGTTCATAAAGGAAATCCGGAGTTCGTCCGCCTCCGTTCAGGAACTGCTGCAATCGCAAGCGACCTTGCAGGAATTTGTGGACACGGTCAGTTCGGTGGTGGAGCAAACCAGCGCCTCCACCGAAGAGGTGGCCTCCATGTCTCAAGAGCAACACCGGGTCAGCGCGGAGCTGGTTCATCTGTCGGCTCGTTTGGAGGATCTGGCAGGGCAACTGCAGCGCTCGCTCAGCGCGTTCCAGGGTGAAGGTGCGGCGAGTCATTAATTGTCTGTCGTGTTTTCGTGTCGCTAGCTAAGATGAACGTAAAACAAAGACAGCCCTCCAAATTGCTACATCTCGTAGGTTAAAATGGAAAGTGTAACCCAAACCATTTCAGAGCTACATAGCAAAGGAGAGCTGATACTATGCAGTCTACCA
>NZ_JAWDJI010000259.1:0-2586 GCF_032465655.1 Paenibacillus sp. 3LSP
GAGTGGCGCAGTTAGAATAATGATAAGCAAAATTTTACATGGAAATCAGGACTGCCTCTTCATTGGGGAGGGGGAAAGACCATCTGCCGCAAGCTTCCGTCTCCACTAAAACATGGGAAACTCCCACCTTTTCACTTCTTAAGTCGCCATTGCTTTAGCATCTTGCATTGATCTTATGCACTTTCGAAATTCAGGGTTATAATTATCCTTCCAGGTTGCAATGCAGATAATAATAAAACTTACCATTCGTCAATTCCATCGTCTTTCTTTTCTGACGTTGAGGGAAAGTATTACATCACGGCAATTGGTACCACTGATGAACAAAATCTTGAATTTCAAGAAGTGTTTGACCAAAACATAAGGATTCTTAGTGGTTATTATCAAACCGGAAATCCAGATGAAAAGGAACTACAAATGTTAAACATTGATGATGTACCAAAGTACATTGTTTTTGATACAGAAAAAGAATTATATCGAACAGACAATTTAAATGAACTTAATCAATTTCTTTCGAATCAAAGAACAAAATAATAATCAAATTTAAAAGAACGAAAAGGATACTCAAGAATTAAAATTAAAAATGAATAAAGACGATAAAGGACGAATTGTGTAAGTATATCAAAGAAGTCGGAGGTATCGGATAACAAAGTATTCACGCATCGGGCCATTCTGACCCTCGGTCCGGCAGGAGTTAGAAGAGGATTCGAGTGAGGCATTTCAGTAGCAGGGAAGCGGAATCAGCCGGACACACCCGCACCACCTAACCGCATCGCGGCCGGTCCTAACGGACCTTAAGGTGGTGGGGCGTCGTGAACACGCAGACGTTATACGAAAGACTTTTGAATAAATATAAGTATGGGAGAAGTCGATGAAGTTTACTAAATTAATCGAAGATTTAGAAATTATTATTGAATATAAAATCAAAGATGCTATAGGGAGAACAATTAGTGAATTAAATAGAAGGAATATGCTAACAGCAGCATTTGCAAGTGATGATATTATTACTTCTGGATTCATAGAACTAAACAATCAGATTATTAGTAATATTGAGGAATTTAGTAAGTTAAAACTGCTTAAAAAGGGAGAAATCATAGTACTAAAGAAGCAAATAAATATAATAATTGAAAATCAAAGTATATTGTTATTTGGTGAAGCGACGAAACTTACAAGCCATGAACCCAATTACTTGAAATTAGAACATTTTAAAAAAGAATCAAAGAGGATTATGAATCTGCAGATTGAACGTTTACTAAGAGAGAAAAAGCAAAAAACAATTAGTTTTTGGTGGGATCTTTCGAAGATAGCACTTACAGCTATCGTTGCTGGATTTATTGGAGGATATATAAAAGACATTTTTTTTAAGTAAATTCAATGATGAAAAGTCCTTCGTATAACATTGTATCTACGCTTCGTCGCTTTCGCTCCTTGGTCTGCCCGAGGGATTTCGGAGAAGCGGATTCAGGCAGACAACCCTGCAAGGTTAAGTGGCGGAGCCACCCAGTCGCTACGCTCCTTTAAGCCTTTCGGGTTCGTAGATACAGAAACGTTATACGACAGGGTCTGAAGTGCAAAAGAAAAAGGCCCGGAGGGCCCTTAATTCATTTGAATATGTAGTTCATTAAAAAGATATAGTGCATCTTTAAATCCTTGCAAATATATTTTACTTTCCAAAATAGTTTGCAATGAAGTTAGAGCGTCTTCATAAAGAAATAGGGTATGTTGAAGGTTATCGGGAAGCGACTCTCGAATGATTTTTAGATACTGCTCACATTCCGAAGAAAATTGTTCAAGTTCTGAGTTTGAGTATAACGGTTCTAAACGATGGCGAATTAAAGGCTCAGCTAAAACTTCTAAAGATTCAATCAATGACTTCCCTCCTTTTATTAACTCTATAAGGTTATTATATATCCCTATGGGGTTAATTGTAAAGAAAAAAATAAGCTCTATAAGGTGAAATGATGACTTCTAATTGATAAAAATAACTTTGAGATATAATATATTGATCATGGGAGGGAGTCTGCTTGATAAGGTGCAATATTAGAGTTCTTATGGCTGAACACCGAATTGATGATATAACAGAATTAATGAACAGATCTGGACTGAGTAGAAATTCGATTAACAAACTGTATAAAGAAATAAATATTGAAACGACCAAATTAGAAACATTATTAAAGCTATGTGATACATTTGAGTGCAAATTATCAGATTTGATTGAATACACGCCTGATAAATAATAACAGTAAACGATGTGGGGATACTCATAGAAGGACCCCGTCGTATAACAATGCATCTACGCTGCGGGTCATTCGCCCCTTGGTTGTCAGATGTGTAAGCAAGGAAGAATATTCAGACAACACACGACCCGGCCTAAGATAATAGCTATCTAAGGCCGGGTCGTGTCGTAGATGCGGAACCGTTATCTGCCATCGTCTAGTCGAAGAAGTGGGAAAGAATGAAAAGCTGAATAACACGAAGCAGATCAAAGGTATCTAGTTGACTACGAGAAGAGGGCTAAAGAAGTAAGCAGTAGCTAGTTTCCCCTGAAAAAGTCAGGGTGTTTTGAGCATAATTAAAAGGAATTCAGCA
>NZ_JAWDJI010000260.1:0-73100 GCF_032465655.1 Paenibacillus sp. 3LSP
ATTAGGCACGCCGCCAGCGTTCGTCCTGAGCCAGGATCAAACTCTCCAATAAAGTAGTGTTTGACTTGCTCATTTAGAAAAAACTGACGAGATCGGATCGAATTTCAAGGCCGAAGTACACCGGTTTGAAATTCATCCTTTAATCTCGATTTATTACTCACTCGTTGTTCAGTTTTCAAAGATCAACTTCGTTTTTCGTCATCGCTTTGTTTCAGCGGCGACTTTTATAATATATCACAGTCAGTCAGGTTTTTGCAAGAGTTTTTTTGAACTTTTTTTCTTGCTAATGTTTTCCTGTCCTTCACTGCTTGTCCATGCAAAACAAGGACGATTGCTAATTTACCATAAGATTAGCCCCGCCGTCAACTATTTCTTAACCTATTCTTTTGCTTGTGGAAAACGAGCCCGCCGGGCATATTTCGATAATTCCTTGGAGGGAGCAAAGCGAGCATACATCCGGAAAATCGTTTTATAGCGGTTAGCGATCGCCTGACGAATATCTTGATCGAGTCGCGTATCGTTCAGATCGAGCAGCATTTCATCCAATTCTTTTCGCAGCACATAATCCAGTTCCTTGCATTCCTTATCAGTGAACAACATTCCCAGCATGCATAACACTCCTTGTTCGATCCATGTTTTAAGATATCGATCTATTTATAGATGCTTTAATGTTATGCTCACTTTTTGGGAAATTTATGAATGCATGCGAAAATCATTAATCACTTTAATTTTCAAAGACCTGACTTG
The DNA here is from genome assembly GCF_032465655.1 of Paenibacillus sp. 3LSP. NCBI lineage: Bacteria > Bacillati > Bacillota > Bacilli > Caryophanales > Paenibacillaceae > Paenibacillus > Paenibacillus sp. 3LSP. The sequence continues at coordinate 748 of NZ_JAWDJI010000260.1, forward strand.
CCGCTCAACCAACGAGATAAAAAGTTAACGTGCTCTCAATCACCGCAGCGACCAGCAGCATAACAACAATCCAGATCGCCCCCCGCCCGGCAGAAACAAGAAAGCCTCTCCAATCCACCGTACGCTCCGAGGCATCTCTGGAACCAGCCTCTCCTAAGCTCTTTACCGCCAAATAGCCGAATTGCATCCCAAACCCTGCGGCAATCAGAATCGCAGGAATTTCAATGATCCCATGAGGAAGCAGACCACGAACGATCAAATCCACTAAATTCTCACCTCGACCGCCAGCCGCCGCCACCACAAATCCTAAAGCCAAACCGTTCATCAACAAGAAGAAAGCCGGTAAAATCCCAAGAATGGCGCCTAGCAACATCACACCGAGACTTTTAGTCACATTATTAAAAAAGATAAACAGGAAGAAGTTCCACTCCGGATGCTCCGACTGTGCCAAATCCCGGCTGATCCGGCTAAGCTGTTCGAGATTAGGCATTACCAGGCGGGTTAACGTGTCTGCATTTGCTGCCCCCAGAACTAGTCCCGCTGCAAAAATCAAAATCGATAGCAGCATGGCTTTCTTATATTTACGTAAGTCGCGGATAAACTTCCGAATCGAGAACATTGCATCAATCTCCTTCAAATTATGATCGGCCAAGCGTCATAAAGCTGTGGAACAAGCATACATTTGTACAAGCGGATCAGTTCAGATCATTTCATTCTGATAACGAGAGGGGCTTAAAGGTTCATGAACAACTTCTTCTATGTCCTTAACGGAAAGAAAATCAAACGCTTTTTCTTTGTCTTCGCTGCGGCCCTCTTTGCTGCCGGCGTCATTTACGTGGAGCAGGGCCATGTCACGGTATTCTCAGAGGAAAGCGCTCCGTCGGCTATTTATAGCGTGTCCACGAACAAAAAAGTCATAGCCCTTACCTTCGATATCAGTTGGGGCGATACGCGGGCCGAGCCGATTCTCAACGTGCTGAAGGAGAAGAATGTGCAGAAAGCCACCTTCTTCCTGTCTTCGCCTTGGAGCAAGACCCATCCAGACATCGTCAAAGCAATTCAGAAGGAAGGTTATGAAATTGGAAGCCACGGGCATAAGCATACGAATTACAGCAGCCTGAGCGACGAGGAAATCGCCCGTCAGATTTCAACCGCACATACGATTTTGACCGAAGTAACAGGCCAACCTCCTAAGCTGCTGCGGCTTCCAAACGGTGACTTCGATAAGCGCGTGCTTAGAATTGCGGCAAGTCAAGGCTACCAAGTCATTCAATGGGATACGGACTCTCAGGATTGGATGAACAAAGGAGTTCAAACCATCGTTGACCGCGTCGTTAAAAAAGCCCATCCCGGGGATATCGTTCTCCTTCACGCCAGCGATTCGGTGAAGCAAACGCATGAAGCGTTGCCGATTATCATCGATGAGCTCCGCAAGAAAGGCTATGAGTTTGTGACCGTAACGGACCTGCTGCAGGAAGCCAGCGTTCAAGGCAACGAAGTCCGTGATCAAGCGTGGCTGAAGAAGCAGCTTGAGTACGCAATTGGATTGTAAACTGTAGCAAAAAAGCCCAGTTTAGGCTGGGCTTTTTGGTATTTCTGTCGATCCTGAATTCAGTACGCGCTGTAGAATTAAGATCTGATATGCATTACATGCGACTAGTGGCGCAACAATCCAGGCCGTCGCGGAATTGACCCCAATCTTCAATACGCCAACGGTCTCTACAATCGTAACCGCAATCATAAAGAACAACGTGGGAATCCAGGCAGTTGCATTCGTCAATTTCGCCTTATAAAACGCAGTTCCCACAGCCACAATAAGAATGACAATGCCAAGGACGATGTCAGAATACCCGTTCTTCTCACCGCCTACGAAAATGCGGAAGAACATGAGCTCCAGCAACGCCAAGGCAGTTAAGACCAACTGGATATATTGCCACGTTCTTCTGGAGAAGACCCCGTTCCCCATATAATTGATCATTAAATATGCAAAAAAGCCCATTTGGGAATACACGCTAACCATAATGCCCACGCCAAGTAAAATCCCGACATTGACCAGAATATCGGTCAAACCTTTATATTGCAGGGTATCGGCCCATTGCAACAACAGGCCGACAATCAGCGACCCCGCCGCTCCTACGGCTAAGGTTGTCCCAAATAAGTAAAGCCACTTTTTTAAGTTCAAGCCCCTTCCACCTCCACTAACGAAATATTTTACCAACGATCCCGGTAAAAAACCATTGTTTTTAAGCTTTTCGTTGGGATATTTCCGTTTCTAAGCCGCATACTAACTTCAGCAATGATGATAAGGAGGAAGGGAACCATGAAATGGCGGGGTACCCGTTGGATTTTATGCTTCTTATGTACATTCACTCTTCCGCTTGCAGCCTGCGGTTCTGAACAAAGCTCCTCCTCCTCTTCCCAGGGTGGGGGATATAAAGAGACGAAGTCGATGGTCATCGATATTCTTAAGACCGACGAAGGTAAAAAAGCTATATATGAAGCATTAAGCTCTCCGCCAAGCAGCGAGAGCGGCGGCTCAGAATCCGGTTCGGAGTCCGGATCTGACTCTGGTTCCGGTTCAGGTGGATCCGGCGGAAGCGGATCGTTTGGGGTGAAGATGATTCTCCCGTCCCAAACCGCCAATGAGGTGCGTATGGCGGTCAAGGAGACGATCACTTCCCCAGAATACAAAAAGGAAATTGAGAAGATCATGACCGATCCGCAGTTTGCCGGAGATTTTGCGAAGGCGATTAACGCCCAAAGCAAAGAGCTCCATATGCAGCTGATCAAGGACCCAACGTATCAGAAAGCGATCAGTGACATCCTGAAATCGCCGGAAGTCATGAAGATGTTCCTTGATTTAACCAAGACGCCGGACTACCGCAAGCAATCCATGACGGTTATGCAGGAGGCCATGCAAAGTCCATTGTTCAAAATGGAAGTGCTTGAGCTGTTAAAAACCGTTGTTCAAGAGCAACTGCAGCCTAAGGTCGAAAAAGAGCCTAAGGATGACGGAGGCAAAGGTGGCGACGACGGCGGCGATGAAGGCGGACAAAGCAAAGAAGGCGGAGGCAGCGGTGGAGCTTCATAAGCTGATAGCAATCAATGCTCCACAAAAAAAGACTGACCCTATAGGGATCAGTCTTTTTTACATTTCAACACGATGCGCTGCGCCAGTTCGTCATACAGCTGACCCACCGGGGTCTCTGCTTTGTACACTGACGGAGAAAAGTCCGGCTCGGAAGGATGGTTATCCGGCGCCCCCAGCGGGAATTGTGCCAGCAATTCCGTATGTAAGGACTCTGCCAACCGAGCACCGCCGCCGCGTCCGAAGACATAATCCTTCTCGCCGCATTTGGAGCACTCGTAGTAAGCCATATTTTCGACGACGCCCAGCACTTCATGTTCCGTGCGCAGCGCCATGGCCCCTGCCCGGGCAGCAACAAAAGCAGCAGTAGCATGCGGGGTAGTGACGATGATCTCCTTGCTTTGCGGAATCATCTGGTGCACGTCAAGGGCGATATCCCCTGTACCCGGCGGAAAATCAAGCAGCATATAATCCAAATCGCCCCACTGAACATCACTGAAAAATTGCCGAAGCATTTTCCCCAGCATCGGTCCCCGCCAAATGACCGGGTTATTGTCCTGAATAAAGAAGCCCATCGACATCACCTTAACGCCAAAGCGTTCTACGGGCAGGATTTGACCGTTCTCCACCACCGGCGCCTCTTCAATCCCCATCATATCGGGAACACTAAAGCCGTAGATGTCGGCGTCAATTAAGCCCACCTTCTTGCCTAGACGCGCCAGGGCCGCCGCCAAATTCACCGTGACGGTAGATTTGCCCACTCCGCCCTTACCGCTGGCTACAGCAATAAATTGCACGCCAGATCTTGGGTCAAGAATCGGCAGTCCTTCCAGACCTGCTCCATGCCCCTTCAGTTCGTTGCCTTCGCCATGGGATGAGTCCGAAGGTCGACGAGCCGCGCTAAACGCTGCCTCACGCTCCTGCTCCGAAGCTTCTCGGAAGCGAAGGTGCACATCCTTCACCCCTGCTTCGGATAAGCGAAAGCGGATCTCTCGCTCGGCTTCCACCTGTGCCGCACTGCCTTTCTCAAAGCCAACAACGGTTAATGAGACGCGGTCTTCCTTGATCATAATATCGCGAATCCACTGGAGGTCGACTAGACTGAGACCTGTGGTTGGTTCTGCAACCGGGCGTAACGTTGCCTGAAGCTGTTCTTTTGTAATCACTGACAGCACCTCGACTTCATCAGATAGTTAGGTCTATTATATCATTACCTGACATCCTCTGCCGGGGTTTGTACCTTTTCTCCAGAATAATATCGCAAGATCCCCTGATAAATGGAAGCAGCTACTTTTCGCTGGTACGATTCCGTGCCAAGCAGCCCCGCTTCCTCCGGGTTCGATAGGAACCCGACCTCCACCAGAACGGCCGGGATCTTCATCACTTCAAGCAAATACACTTTCTTATCCGCACGATTCGCTACCCGATCGGTGTTCTCCAGATTCCGTCGAAGCTCTTCCTGTACGAGCGCAGCCAAGTTGGCGTTATCTGCATGATTGGGATAATAGAACGTTTGTGCGCCTCGCCAGCGCGGCGAAGGAATGCTGTTCATGTGTATACTCACGAGCAGATCGGCCTGCTGTTCCTCAATAAAGCGAACCCGTGTCATTAAATCCTCGGTCTTCCGTTTACTGTAGCCCCTCGTGTCGGCCGCGGCCAAGTCCTTGTCCTCCTCGCGGGTCATGACAACCACCGCACCCGCCTGCTGCAAATAATCGCGCAGGTACAAAGAGACGGCGAGATTGATGTCTTTCTCGATCAACCCCTGCTTACTGCTGGCTCCCCCATCGGGTCCGCCATGCCCAGCATCCAGGGCAATCACCTGCCCCGCCAGCGGCAGACTCCAATAATTCCAGGCTTTCTGCGCCGGCACCCGGTAAAAGGCCAACCCCAGGATCACGGCAGCCAGACCTACGCCGATCAGCGCTATTTTGATGTGGTTCAGAGTAATCCATAACGTCACCTTATCTCGATCGCGCATAAAAAAAAGCCACCTTTCTCCCTTCATGACATTACTCATGATATGGGACAAGGTGGACAAATATGACTCTTATCGGATTAGGCTAACCTGTGATTTAAGTGGGTTGCACCTGCTGCTTCATTCCTTCGATCAGGACCTCCGCAACCTCCGGCCGGGTAAATTCCGGCGGCGGACAAACCCCATCGCGCAGCAAACCGCGTACCTTCGTTCCGGACAAGGTTAAGTGATCTTCTTTCGGATGTGGACAGGTCTTGCTGGAAGCCATATTCCCGCATTTCGTGCAAAAAAAGCTATGTTCAAAGAACAGCGGCGTGATGCCCAACTCCTCCGAGGTGAAGTTCGAGAAGATCTCTTGGGCCTCATACGTTCCGTAGTAATCGCCAACCCCGGCATGGTCACGACCCACGATAAAATGCGTGCATCCGTAGTTTTTGCGCACCATCGCATGAAAAATCGCTTCACGTGGTCCAGCATAACGCATCGCTGCCGGGAACACCCCTAGAAAAGCACGATTTGCCGGATAATAGTGTTTCAGCAGCGTTAAATAGCTCTTCATCCGAACATCGGCTGGTACATCGTCGGATTTGGTCTCGCCGACCAGCGGATTAAGGAATAGCGCATCCACGATTTCCATCGCACTCTTCTGAATATATTCATGCGCCCGGTGAACCGGATTGCGGGTCTGGAACCCTACAACGGTTCTCCACCCCTTCTCGGCAAAGATCCGCCGCGTCTCAGCTGGGTCAAAATAAAACTCCTTAAACCGCGCCGGTTCCGGTCGGTTCAACACTTGAATCGAACCCCCAACGTAGTATGGCGAACGTTCCAGCAGCTTCTTCACTCCAGGATGCGCAGGATCATCGGTTTTGAACACTTTACGCGCTTCCTCTGCCTGATCTACAGAATAGACGCTGCCTATCTCAAGCAGACCGTAAACAACGCCGTCCTGCTCACCAATCAACGCGACCTGTTCTCCTACTTCCAGACTTTCCGCTTGTTCTCGTGCGACAGAGAGAGTAATCGGAATACTCCAGACCGTCCCGTCAGCCAGCCGCATACGATCGACGACCGACCGATAATCGGCTTCGTTCATAAACCCGGTTAAGGGTGAAAAGGCCCCCACCCCAATGAGGTCCAAGTCCGAAATCGTCCAGTTATTGATTTGAATGGATGGAAGGCACTTTGCCTTTTCCAAGAGACTGTCCCGTTCAGATCCAGTTACCACCCGGTTAATCAGACTTCCACCATGCGGTAATATTGACGTCACCCGTATCTCCCCCAATTCCGTTATTTCAATGCCGTGATTATTGGTGCAAACCGCATTCTGTTTTTTCCGTACCGGACCAACGCCCTGCCCGTGGATCTTCGCCTGGCATTACCGGACGGGTACAATGTTCACAGCCAATGCTAGGATAATTGCGGTCATGCAAAGGATTATAAATGAGCTGATGCTCGCGAATGTAGTTCCATACATCATCCGAAGTCCAGTTAGCGATCGGATTAAATTTCACCAGACCAAACTTGGTGTCGTATTCAATTTTCTTCGCATTGGCTCGGGTTGGTGCCTGGTCGCGGCGAATCCCGGTAATCCATGCATCGTAACGGCCTAACACCCGTGTCAGCGGCTCAACCTTACGCAGGTTGCAGCAAGCGTTAGGATCTGCCTTCCACAGCTCCTCCCCATACTTCTGCGTCTGTTCTTCTGGTGTTAGCAGAGGGGAAATTCGTACAAATTCCAACCCATATTTGGCCGCAATCGCGTCCCGGGTCTCATAAGTCTCTTTAAAATGAAAATCCGTGTCTAAGTAAAAAATGTCGGTAGACGGGCTGATTTGCTGCAGCATATCGACCAGTACAACATCCTCAGCCCCAAAGCTACAAGCAAAGGTGATATTCGGAAATGTCTCTACCGCCCAGGCGAGGATTTCTTGGGGGGATAACGACTCAAATTCCTCGGCCTTGGCCGCAATCAGTTGCTCTTTTTCCAATAAATTCACTGTTCTTCAGACCTCCCGCATCTGGTTAATCAAGACTTGCAATTATTCCAACTAATCTGATTTGAATTATATTTAAAAGTATAAGGTATTCCCTCTAGAAGTCAATACTAAAAATTCCAAAATGAAAAAAAGTCCGGTGGTATCCGTAAATTTAAACGCAAAAAAAGCCCCTTTCCAAAACGGAAAGGGACTTTCGTAAGCAATATAAAGATTAACGTTTCGAGAACTGAGGAGCACGGCGAGCTGCTTTGAGGCCGTATTTCTTCCGTTCCTTCATCCGTGGGTCACGCGTCAAGAAGCCTGCTTTCTTCAATGCAGGACGCAGTTCCGGATCTGCTTTGAGCAGAGCACGGGAAATCCCGTGACGGATTGCGCCAGCTTGACCGGAGATACCGCCGCCATGAGCGATGACGATCACGTCGTAGTTACCCAGCGTTTCCGTCAAAGTCAGCGGTTGTTTTACGATCAGCTTCAGCGTTTCCAGACCAAAATAATCGTTGATGTCGCGTTTATTGATGACAATGCGTCCTTCACCCGGTACAAGGCGAACACGAGCTACCGAATGTTTACGACGACCTGTCCCATAGTATTGTACTTGTGCCATGAAACTGTCCTCCCTTTTAATTATCCGCGAAGTTCGTAAACTTCAGGTTTTTGTGCCGCATGTGGATGCTCAGTGCCCGCATAAGCTTTCAGTCTCAGCTTCATTTTCTCGCCAAGACGAGTTTTAGGCAGCATGCCGTGAACGGCGGATTCAATTACACGTTCAGGTTTCGTTCTCAGCAAATCCTTAGCAACGGTCACTTTCAAACCGCCCGGATGCAGGGAATGACGATAATATTTTTTGTTATCGAGCTTTTTGCCGGTCAGGGCGATTTTCTCCGCGTTGATGACGATCACAAAGTCACCGCAGTCAACATGTGGAGTAAATTGTGGTTTGTGTTTACCGCGGATAAGAGCAGCAGCTTCGCTAGCCAAGCGGCCCAGCGTTTTGCCTTCGGCATCGATGATGTGCCATTTGCGCTCTACTTCGCCTGGCTTCGCCATATAAGTGGTACGCATGTAAAGATCCTCCTTCAAATTCGTCCGAAATGGTTCATCCTGCTGAACACGATCATGCTCTTCGGGTCGCTTGACCTACGTCAGCAGATTTATCTTCGATCGTTTCATTCATGTTTAGCAAGCATATAATTCTTGTTTAAGCGGCTTTCTTGACTGGGGGCTGTGGGATAGCCATCAAGAAAACACAACTTTTATTTTACAGGAAGCCCAGTTAATACGCAAGCCTTTTTCAAAGGTTATCCCGAAAAAATCAAGCTTCCAAACCCCACCATTTCAGTCGTTCAAATCTTCTTCTTCGTATTCTACGCTCCAGAGCATCAGCCCTTTACTCTCCGCCGTTGGGCCTGCGGCTGTCCGATCCTTCGCCTCCAGAATCGCTTGGATCGATTCAGGCGTCCGTTTACCTTCACCGACCTCGATCAAGGTGCCCACGATGATCCGGACCATATGTTGCAGAAATCCGCTCCCCGTGACATAAAAATGGACAATCCCCTGCCCCGTTGCTCCAGGAATTTTCGCTGATGAATCCACCTCGATGCGGGCATCATATATGGTACGAACGTGACTTAGCTTCGTGGACTGACGCGAGGCGAACGAAGTAAAGTCGTGGGTTCCCATCAGATAAGGCAGGCATGCCTGCATGGCCTCCACATTAAGCTGTCCTGGATGATGAAACTGATAGTTCCGTTGGAACACATCCGGGAATCGGTTGGTATTAATGGAGTAGCGGTAGGTTTTCCGTTTGGCCGAATGCCGTGAATGGAAGGTCAGAGGGACCTCCCGAGCCGTCAACACGCGGATATCAGAAGGGAGCCGCGCGTTAAGCGCCAAACACCAACGTTCCACAGGAATTCGCGAATCGGTGTGAAAATGAAAAGGCTGCTGTCTCGCATGCACCCCGGCATCGGTTCGACCCGAGCCATGAATTTTCACCGTTTCTCCCGTTAAATGGCGGATGGCTCCCTCGATATGATCCTGAACCGTATTTCCGCCCGGTTGGGTCTGAAAGCCGAAATAGTTGGTTCCGTCATAGCTGACGGTCATCAGCAAGTTGCGCATCGGTTCCTTCCTTTCTCAAGGCCACACCTTCAGTTCAATAAAAAAACTCTCCGAAAGCTTAGCCGTAAGGCGAGCCGACAGAGAGTTTTACACGCAAGAAATGGGGAACCCCCGAATTACGCGCGATCTACCAGTTCCAGATAAACCATAGGAGCAGCGTCGCCGCGGCGAGGTCCCAGCTTCAGGATACGAGTGTATCCGCCTGGACGGCTGGAATAACGAGTTGCCAGTTCGGTGAACAGCTTTTGGATTGCATCCTGCTCGCCGTCGATCGATTCGCGACGAACGTAAGCTGCCACTTGACGACGGGCATGCAGGTCACCACGTTTTGCCTTGGTGATCAGCTTCTCAGCGATCGAACGAACTTCTTTCGCTTTCGCTTCCGTCGTTTGGATGCGTTCGTATAAGAACAGGTCGGTTACCAGGTCACGGAACAATGCTTTACGTGCGCTGGAATCGCGGCCCAACTTTTGGTATGCCATGAGTTTTCCCTCCTTCGCTAAAACGATTCAAGTCAACTTATTCTTCAGTGCGCAATCCCAAACCTAACTCTTGGAGCTTCTCTTGAACTTCTTCCAAAGACTTGCGACCCAGGTTACGTACCTTCATCATGTCTTCTTCAGTTTTCGTCGTAAGCTCTTGTACCGTATTGATACCGGCACGTTTGAGGCAGTTATAGGAACGAACGGAGAGATCAAGCTCTTCAATCGTCATTTCAAGCACTTTTTCTTTCTTGTCTTCTTCCTTCTCGACCATGATTTCCGCGTCTTTCGCTTCGTCCGTAAGGCCTACGAACAAGAAGAGATGCTCGGTCAAAATTTTCGCGCCGAGGCTTACCGCTTCTTCAGGTCTGATACTGCCATCGGTCCACACTTCAAGCGTAAGCTTGTCGTAGTTGGTCACTTGGCCAACCCGGGTATTCTCAACCACGTAATTGACCCGTGTAATCGGGGTATAGATCGAATCGACGGGAATGACACCGATCGGTTGATCATCTCGTTTATTTCGATCTGCCTGAACGTAACCACGTCCGCGGCCTGCGTAGATGCGCATGTGGAGTCTTGAACCCGGTTCAAGCGTTGCAATATGCAGATCCGTATTCAAAATTTCCACATCGCTGTCCGCACGGATATCCCCTGCCGTAACAACGCCTTCGCCTTCCGCATCGATTTCGAGGATCTTCTCCTCATCCGAATGAATTTTCAGCGAGAGTGCTTTCAGGTTCAGGATGATCTCCGTAACGTCCTCCATAACGCCCGGTACGGTCGCGAATTCATGCAGAACTCCATCGATTTGGACCGAGGTTACCGCAGCACCCGGCAGAGAAGAGAGCAAAATCCGGCGAAGCGAGTTGCCCAGTGTGGTGCCATACCCACGTTCAAGTGGTTCTACTACAAATTTCCCATAGGTGCCTTCATCGTTAACTTCTACGGTCTCGATTTTTGGCTTTTCGATTTCTATCACGAAAGTACCCCTCCTTCAAAACGTCGTTCCTTTCAATCTGCCTAAGGTGCTGAAGTTTTCCAACGTAGTATGCCTAAACATCCATTGTTCCCAATTGACGCTGGTGTTATACCACGGCTTCAGCGCGGCTTCATTAAACGCGGCGGCGTTTTGGAGGACGGCAGCCGTTATGAGGAATTGGAGTAACGTCTTTAATCATGTTGACTTCAAGGCCTGCCGCTTGCAAGGAGCGGATAGCGGCCTCACGGCCGGCGCCAGGGCCTTTAACCATAACCTCAACGGTTTTCATGCCATGTTCCATCGCAGCTTTGGCAGCAGATTCAGCAGCCATTTGCGCAGCAAACGGAGTCGACTTACGGGAACCTTTGAATCCAAGACCGCCGGAGCTCGCCCAGGAAATCGCGTTACCGTGTGGATCCGTAATGGTGACAATCGTGTTATTGAATGTGGAGCGGATATGAGCCACGCCAGATTCAATATTTTTCCGGTCACGACGTTTCGTACGTACGACTTTCTTTGGTTTAGCCATTGTCTGTTATCCCCCCTTCTTATTTCTTCTTGTTCGCTACAGTACGACGAGGACCCTTACGAGTACGGGCATTCGTTTTCGTACGTTGTCCGCGAACCGGCAAGCCGCGACGATGACGCACTCCGCGGTAGCAGCCAATTTCGATCAAACGTTTAATATTTAAGGAAATTTCACGACGCAGGTCACCTTCAACCTTGACCGTTTTGTCGATCGTTTCGCGTAGTTTGCTAACCTCATCTTCCGTCAAATCACGAACACGAGTGTCCGGATTGATGCCTGTTTCTTTCAGGATTTTCTGGGAAGTCGTTTTACCGATTCCGAAAATGTAAGTTAAGGCGATCTCAACGCGTTTATCACGTGGCAAATCCACACCAGCAATACGTGCCATTTTACGCTACACCCCCTTCAATTAACCTTGTTTTTGTTTGTGTTTCGGATTTTCGCAAATCACCATGACATTGCCTTTGCGACGAATGACTTTGCATTTTTCGCAAATCGGCTTTACAGAAGGTCTTACCTTCATGCTGATTACCTCCTAAAAGTTTTACAGAAGTAAAACTGGGATCGAAAGCATACGTTCTTATTTTGCGAAAGCAAAAATCCAATCGCACGCATTCTAATCATAAACTACTCTCTGAAACAACTCAACCTGAATATTGTACCACAACTTTACCGTAATGGGTATAGTCTATTTGCGGTAAGTGATCCGGCCTTTCGTCAAATCATATGGCGAAAGCTGAACGACCACTTTGTCTCCCGTCAAAATGCGGATAAAGTGCATCCGCAACTTACCGGAAACGTGAGCGAGAATTTGATGACCATTCTCCAACTCTACTCTAAAGGTTGCATTCGGCAACGGTTCAATGACCGTACCTTCGACTTCAATGACATCTTCTTTAGCCACAGTCAGTCTCCTTTCTCTTCAGCCATAGAATTGGCGGACTTCTGATAAGCAAGAACTGCATGCCGCAGTTTCCCGTTCGTCACCCGTCCGCTTTCCTGCAAACTATGAACAACCTCGCTGCTAACTATGGGCAGTAGTTCAAGATGCTGGGCATTTTTACGTTTGGGTCCATCAAACTTCCGTTTGTTTCCGTCCGCGATCCAGACGAATTTGTCGTCCAGAATCCCGACAATCACATAAATCGCACCGGCATCCCTGCCTTTGAGAACTTTCACCAACTGACCGATTTGCGGCGCTGAGCGCTCTTTCACGTTCATCACCTACGCATCCAGCTTCGTGAAAATTTCCATCCCGTCCGGTGTAACAGCTACCGTATGCTCAAAGTGAGCGCACAACGAGCCATCCACCGTAACCACTGTCCAGTTGTCTTCCAGCGTTTTAACATATCGCTTCCCCATGTTAACCATCGGTTCGATCGCCAGGACCATCCCCGGCTTAAGCCGCGGGCCCCGGTCGGGCAAACCATAATTCGGAATTTGCGGTTCTTCATGTAAGCTCGCGCCAATGCCATGACCCACATATTCCCGAACGACGGAAAAACCGGCAGCTTCGATGAATTGCTGAATTGCATGCGAGATCGTGTACAATCGAACATCCGGTTTAACGAGCGCAAGGCCCGCATACAAGGAACCTTCGGTGACCTCCAAGAGTCGCTTGGCTTCCTCCGAAATTTGACCTACCGGATACGTCCACGCCGAGTCCCCATGGAAACCACGGTACTCCGCGCCGATATCCAATGTAATGATATCGCCTTCGTTCAATTTGCGTTTGCCGGGAAATCCGTGTACCAATTCTTCGTTGACCGAAGCGCAAATGCTGTAAGGAAAACCGTTGTAACCTTTAAAGGACGGCACGGCGCCCTGACTGCGAATGTATTTATCGGCGAGTTGATCGAGTTCTCCCGTCGTAATTCCAGGCTCAATCGCTTGGGCCATGAGCCTGTGCGTTTCCGCGACGATCCGCCCAGCTTCTCGCATAAAGCCTAGTTCCGTTTCGGATTTACAAATGATCATTACACCTAACCTCGCAGTAGTGACACGATTTCCTTCGAAACCGCATCGATTTCCTGTTCACCATCTACCTGACGCAACAGGCCTTTATCTTCATAGAACTTCAGAAGCGGTGCGGTTTTGTTGATATATTCGTCCAAACGAGTTCCTACGCTCTCTTCGTTATCATCCGAGCGTTGGTATAACTCGCCGCCGCATTTATCACAAACACCTTCCTGCCCCGGAGGATTAAAGATCACATGATAAGTGGCGCCGCAGGATTTGCAAATCCGGCGTCCCGTCAGCCGCGCCAGCAGCTTGTTCCGGTCCACTTTCAGGTTGATGACGTGGTCCAGCTTGCGACCCATGCTATCAAGCAGCTCATCCAGCGATTCCGCTTGCGAAAGGGTTCTTGGAAAACCGTCCAATAAGAAACCTTTTTCGCAATCGGGCTGCTGCAAGCGTTCGCGAACGATCCCCACTGTCACATCATCAGGCACGAGCAGTCCCTGATCCATATATTCCTTCGCTTTCATCCCCACAGGTGTTCCCTGTTTGATTGCCAGGCGAAATGCGTCGCCGGTAGAGATATGAGGAATACCGAATTCGTTAACGATTGTCTCGGCTTGTGTTCCTTTTCCTGCTCCGGGAGGCCCCATGAATAGTAGGTTCATGTTTCTCACTCCCTCCAACACTTCTCTACAACAAGAAATAGCTCAGTTAGGTGCCAGGCAAGGACGTTTGCACGTCCTCTGTTCCTGGTACCTACCGACTATTTATTGATAAAACCTTTATAGTGACGTTTGATCAATTGGCCTTCAATCGTCTTCATCGTATCCAGCGCAACGCCGATCACGATGAGGATCGATGTACCGCCGATCAAGACCGTGCTTGGCAACCCTGCGATAGCCCCCAATCCCATAGGGAGAATGGAGATGGCAGCAAGGAAAAGCGCACCGGTCATCGTCAAACGGGTTAACACCCGAGTCAAATAGGTTTCCGTCGCTTTACCAGGACGGATCCCTGGAATGTAGCCGCCGTTTTTCTTCATGTTCTCAGCCATCTGCTGCGGGTTCATCTGCACGAACGTATAGAAGAACGTAAAGCCGATGATCATGATCACATAAAGCACCATCCCAAGCGGACGGTTGGTAGACAAATGGGTCGTAATCCACTGCGCCCATGCGTACGGCGACCAGAAGCTGGCGATCACGACCGGGAATTGCAGCAAGGAAACTGCAAAAATGACCGGAATGACGCCGGCAGCGTTGATCTTGAGCGGAATATGCGTATTCTGTCCGCCATACATTTTGTTACCTACCACACGCTTTGCGTATTGGACCGGGATTTTCCGGATCGCTTGTTGTACGTAGATAACACCGATGACGATCAAGATGCACACCAAGAGAATCGCGATGGATTTCACCACATTGATGAAAGGCTGGCCTTCAAGGATAAAATCCGATTGCGCAATCGTCGTAATGTGCGTAGGGATGGAGGCAACGATCCCGGCAAAGATAATCAGCGAGATCCCGTTACCAATCCCTCTTTCGGTAATCTGCTCACCTAACCACATCAGGAAAGAAGTACCGGCTGTCAACACGATGGCGATGACGAGATAGTCACCAAAAGTTGCATTCGGCACCATATCCGTATTGTACAAACGGTTAAAGCCAATCGACGTAGCAAACGCCTGAATAAGGGCCAAAATGACCGTTCCGTAACGGGTCACTTGGGCCATTTTCTTCTTACCGTGTTCCCCTTGCTTAGCCCATTCCGCAAATTTCGGAATGACGTCCATCGACAAGAGCTGTACGATGATGGAAGCCGTGATATAAGGCATGATCCCGAGGGCAAAGATCGAGAAGTTCTTCAGGGCGCCGCCCGAGAAGGTGTTCAAGAGCCCTAACAAGTTGTTTCCTGCTGCGTTGTTTGTCGCCTCAAAGACCTCTTTATTAACGCCCGGAACCGGAACGAAGGAACCGATCCGGTAAATGAGGAAGATAAACAACGTAAACAAGATGCGGTTGCGAAGGTCTTGAACATGCCATATGTTCTTAATGGTTTTAAACATTAGATCACCTCGGTTTTACCGCCGGCAGCCTCGATTTTCTCTACCGCAGATTGGGAGAACTTATTCGCTTTAACTGTCAGTTTGACAGTAACTTCACCGTTGCCGAGAATCTTGATGCCGCTCTTCGCGTCTTTCACGATTCCTTGTTCAAACAACAGCTCAGGAGTTACTTCCGTATCCGCCGCAAAGTTGTTCAAATCTTCGATGTTCACAATCGCATACTCTTTCCGCGTCGGATTGATGAACCCGCGTTTTGGCAAGCGACGATACAGCGGGTTTTGACCGCCTTCGAAGCCCGGACGCACACCACCGCCGGAACGAGCGTTTTGACCTTTGTGACCGCGAGTAGATGTTTTACCCATACCGCTGCCTGTACCGCGGCCGACACGTTTGCGCGTGTGGCGGGAACCAGGAGCTGGGGAAAGCTCATGTAACTTCATCGTTCGTTGCACCTCCTTATTTATTGTTGGCAATTAATAAGCTTACGCTATCCTTAGCCTTCGATTTCTTTAACCGAAACCAGGTGGCTCACTTGATTCACCATGCCGCGAATGGCTGGGTTATCGTTGTGAACAACGGATTGGTTAATTTTGCGAAGACCCAAGGTTTTCACGGTAGTACGTTGGTTCTCCGGACGACCGATCAAACTACGCACGAGGGTAATTTGCAGTTTAGCCATGAGATTCCCTCCTTAACCGAGAAGTTCTTCGACGGTTTTACCGCGCAATTTCGCAACATCCTCAGCACGTTTCAGACGGGACAAGCCCTCCAAAGTCGCGTTGACCATGTTGATGGAATTCGAAGAACCCAAAGATTTAGTCAAAATGTCGCCTACGCCAGCCAGTTCAAGAACCGCACGAACTGGACCGCCGGCGATAACCCCGGTACCTTCGGATGCCGGTTTCAACAGAACGCGGCCAGCTCCGAAATGCCCGATTACTTGGTGAGGGATCGTAGTACCTACGAGCGGAACATGCACAAGATTTTTCTTCGCATCTTCAATGCCTTTACGGATCGCGTCAGGTACTTCGCCTGCTTTACCGATCCCAGCGCCAACCCAGCCTTTGCCGTCGCCGACAACCACGAGTGCACTGAAGCTGAAACGGCGTCCGCCTTTAACTACTTTAGCTACGCGGTTAATGTTTACAACTCTTTCTGTCAGTTCTAAAGTGTTCGGATCTACACGCAAGTCGTTAACCTCCTTTTAGTGATGATTTTTTAGAATTCCAGGCCTGCTTCGCGGGCTGCGTCAGCCAGCGCCTGAATCCGTCCATGGTACAGATATCCTCCACGGTCAAAAACAACGCTCTTATATCCTTTCGCTTGTGCGCGTTTTGCGATCAATTCGCCCACTTTACGAGCGGATTCCACGTTGCCGCCGTTACCGATCGAACCGCTCAGTTCTTTATCGACGGTCGAAGCACTAGCTACCGTTACGCCTGCTACGTCGTCGATCAGTTGAGCGTAGATATGTTTGGAAGAACGGTATACGTTCAGTCTTGGACGAGCTGCCGTTCCTTGGACTTTCTTACGTACACGCAGATGTCTTTTCAGACGTGCTTTGTTCTTATCAGCTTTTGTAATCATGACTTCCATTTCACTCCCTTCGGTTTACCGCTATCGGACATTTCGTTTCAAGACGCCAGAAGGCTAGGCACGAGAAGAAGAAACTTATTTCTTCTTACCGGCTTTACCTTCCTTACGAATAATGCGTTCGCCTTCATACTTGATCCCTTTGCCTTTGTATGGCTCAGGCTCACGGACAGAACGAATTTTAGCGGCATATTCGCCTACGCGTTCTTTATTGATCCCTTTAACGATGATCTTCGTATTCGAAGGTACTTCGAATTCGATGCCCTCTTCCGGTGTGATTTCTACCGGATGGGAGTAACCCACGTTCAGAACCAGTTTCTTGCCGGACAAGCTTGCGCGGTAACCGACACCAACCAGCTCGAGCGATTTGGAGAAACCTTCCGTTACCCCGCTGACCATGTTGCTGACAACGGAGCGGGTCGTGCCATGCAGGGAACGATGTAATTTATTATCAGAAGGACGCTCAACGGTAATGACGTTACCTTCAACCGTTACCTTGATGTCCTTGTGAAGCTCACGAGTCAAAGTCCCTTTCGGACCTTTAACTGTAATGACGCTATTATCAAGTGTGACATCCACACCACTTGGTACTGTGATTGGTTTGCGACCAATACGAGACATTTATTGCACCTCCTTGTTATAAGACGTAAATTACCAAACGTAGCAGAGGACTTCGCCGCCGGCTTTGGACTGACGAGCTTCCTTGTCAGTCATGACACCTTTGGAAGTGGAGATAATCGCGATACCCAAGCCGCCGAGGACACGAGGAATTTCGTTGCTTTTCGTGTACACGCGAAGGCCTGGTTTACTGATTCTCTTAAGTCCAGAGATAACGCGTTCGTTGTTCGGGCCGTATTTCAGGAAAATACGGATGATCCCTTGTTTGTTATCATCGATATATTCAGCGTCACGGATGAAACCTTCACGCTTCAAGATCTCAGCGATTTGTTTCTTGATCGTGGACGCAGGCAGTTCAACCGTCTCGTGACGCACCGTGTTGGCGTTACGAATACGAGTAAGCATATCTGCAATTGGATCTGACATAGTCATACGTGTAAACCTCCTTCCCGTTGTTGATTAATTACCAGCTTGCTTTTTTCACGCCAGGAATCTGGCCTTTATAAGCTAATTCACGGAAGCAAATTCTGCAAATTTTGTACTTTTGCAATACCGAATGTGGGCGACCACAACGTTCACAACGGGTATAAGCCCGAACTTTAAATTTAGGTGTACGTTGTTGTTTAACTTTCATCGAAGTTTTAGCCACTTAGCCTGACACCTCCTAAATAGTTTCGGAGAAAATAGACGAATTACTTAGCAAACGGCATACCGAGCCCGCTCAAGAGCTCGCGGGATTCTTCGTCAGTTTTCGCCGTCGTTACGATGACGATATCCATACCGCGTACTTTATCCACTTGATCGTATTCGATCTCAGGGAAGATCAGTTGCTCTTTCAGGCCCAGCGTATAGTTACCGCGACCGTCAAATGCTTTCGTCGATACCCCGTGGAAGTCACGGACACGCGGAAGCGTTACGTTAAACAGTTTGTCAAGGAAATGATACATGCGGTCACCGCGAAGAGTTACCTTCACACCGATCGGCATGTTCTCACGCAGTTTGAAACCAGCGATGGATTTCTTCGCGCGAGTGATAACTGGCTTTTGGCCAGCGATCAGTTGCATATCGTTCACTGCGGAATCAAGTACTTTGGAGTTCGCTACAGCGTCACCAACACCCATGTTGATAACCACTTTCTCGATCTTCGGCACTTGCATTACCGTTGTATAGTTGAATTTTTGAATCAAAGCAGGTGTTACTTCGTTCAAAAAGCGTTCTTTCAATCTTGCTGCCATGAATCATGGACCTCCTTTCTTAACGTTTCTCGATTAGTCGATTACTTCTCCAGATCTCTTCGCTACGCGAACTTTTTTGCCGTTGTCCAATACTTTGTAACCGATACGGGTTACTTTTCCGCTCTTCGGATCAACGTGCATAACGTTCGAAACGTGAATCGGAGCTTCCTTCTCGATGATGCCGCCTTGTGGGTTCAGTTGGTTAGGTTTTTGATGTTTCTTAACCATGTTCACGCCTTCCACAAGCACGCGGTTCTCACGAGGATATGCGGCGATGACGCGGCCTTTTTTGCCTTTGTCTTTACCGGAAATCACGATCACCGTGTCGTCTTTTTTGACGTGCAGCTTATTGTTATGAGATTCAAGAATCTTCTTCAGTCTAGGCACTTGGTTTACACCTCCTGTTAAATCGGGCTCCCCGTTGGGTTATGGGGTGTTCTTAGATAACTTCCGGAGCCAAGGAAACGATCTTCATAAAGTCCTTGTCGCGAAGTTCACGGGCAACAGGTCCGAAGATACGCGTTCCGCGCGGGCTCTTATCTTCTTTAACAACAACTGCTGCGTTTTCGTCGAATGCGATGTAGGAACCGTCTTTACGACGAACGGAACGTTTCGTACGAACGACTACCGCTCTAACGACATCCCCTTTTTTGACAACGCCGCCTGGTGTTGCTTGTTTGACGGAGCAAACGATCAGATCTCCGATTTGTGCCGTACGACGACCCGTACCGCCCAAAACGCGGATACACATCAGTTCCTTCGCGCCGGAGTTGTCAGCAACCTGCAAACGTGTAAATGGTTGAATCATGGATATTTCCTCCTTTCGGTCTAAGCTACCGTGCTATTAAATGATAACCGCTTCTTCAACGACTTCAACGAGTCTCCAGCGTTTGTCTTTGGACAGCGGGCGAGTTTCGGCGATTTTAACGATGTCACCGATTTTCGCGGTGTTGTTCTCATCATGCGCTTTAAATTTCTTCGTGTATTTAATGCGCTTATGGTACAAGTCATGCTTCTTGTAAGTTTCAACAGCTACAACGATCGTTTTGTCCATCTTGTCGCTGACAACTTTACCAATTTGCACTTTACGGCTGTTACGTTCGCTCATGGTTTGCCTCCTTCCTGGACTTAGGCGCTTTGCTAGATTCGCTCAGCGCTTCTTAACTAGTAATCCCAAGTTCTCTTTCACGGATAACGGTTTTAGCACGAGCTATTTCCTTACGCACATCGCGGATCCGAGTCGGATTATCGAGTTGGCCGGTAGCCAACTGAAAACGGAGGTTAAAGAGTTCTTCTTTAAAACCTGCGATTTTTTGTTCGATTTCTGCAGTGGTTAAGTTGCGAAGTTCATTAGCTTTCATTTGCTTCACCACCCAATTCTTCACGTTTCACAAACTTCGTTTTGATCGGCAGTTTGTGGGCAGCAAGACGCATAGCTTCGCGTGCAACTTCCTCCGATACCCCGGCAAGCTCAAACATGATTTTGCCCGGCTTCACAACTGCGACCCATTTTTCTACGTTACCTTTACCGCTACCCATCCGGACTTCAAGAGGCTTCTGAGTAATCGGCTTGTCAGGGAAAATCTTAATCCATACTTTACCGCCACGTTTGATGTAACGAGTCATCGCGATACGCGCTGCTTCGATTTGACGGTTCGTGATCCAAGTCGGCTCCAGAGCCTGCAGGCCGTATTCACCGAAGTTCAGTTCGGTACCGCCTTTTGCTTGGCCTCTCATATTACCGCGTTGTTGCTTGCGGTGTTTTACGCGTTTTGGTACCAACATGATTAGTTGCCTCCTTCCTGAGCAGCTTGTTGTTTCTTAGCCGTAGGAAGAACCTCTCCACGATAAATCCATACTTTTACGCCGATGCGGCCATAAGTCGTATGCGCTTCTGCCGTACCGTAATCGATGTCGGCGCGGAGCGTATGAAGTGGAACAGTTCCTTCACTGTAGCCTTCCGTACGAGCAATTTCAGCACCGCCGAGACGACCGCTGACTGCCGTTTTAATCCCTTTCGCTCCCGAACGCATCGTTCTTTGAATTGCTTGTTTCAACGCACGACGGAAAGAAACACGACGTTCCAATTGTTGTGCAATGCTTTCAGCAACCAAGATTGCGTCAAGATCAGGGTGTTTGATTTCAGAAATGTTGATGTGAACCTTTTTGCCGCCTGCGATTTTCGTAATTTCACCGCGCAGGTTTTCAACTTCCGAACCGCCTTTACCGATAACCATGCCCGGTTTAGCAGTGTGGATCGTCACGTTCACACGATTTGCCGCTCTCTCGATCTCAATCCGAGATACCGCGGAGTCTTTGAGTTTATTTTTCAGGTGTTCACGAATTTTTACGTCTTCCAGCAAAAGATCACCGAAATCTTTGCCTGCGTACCATTTGGATTCCCAATCACGGATAATCCCTACTCGTAATCCGACCGGATTTACCTTTTGGCCCACACGTTTTCCCTCCTTATTTTTCGGATACCACCAAAGTAATGTGGCTGGTGCGTTTGTTGATCCGGCTAGCACGTCCCATTGCCCGCGGACGGAAACGTTTCATCGTCGGGCCTTGGTTAACGTAGGCTTGCGTAATCACCAATTTATTTACATCCATAGAATAGTTATGTTCAGCATTGGCAATCGCCGAGTTCAACAGCTTCTCCACGATCGGGGATGCTGCTTTTGGCGTATGGCGCAGAATTGCAATCGCGTCGCCAACTTGCTTACCGCGGATCAGATCAACCACGAGTTGAGCTTTGCGGGGAGCAATACGAATCGATCTTGCATGTGCTTTAGCTTCCATGTAGTATTACCTCCTCTCAAACGAAGAACTTATCGTTATTAACGTCTCGTTTTCTTATCGTCATCCGTATGACCTTTGTAGGTCCGGGTTGGAGCAAATTCGCCCAGTTTATGTCCGACCATATCCTCGGTTACGTACACCGGTACGTGCTTGCGGCCGTCATAGACACCAAACGTATGACCAATGAATTGCGGATAGATCGTGGAGCGACGGGACCAAGTTTTGATCACGACCTTCTTGTTCGAAGCGCTCGCTTCTTCCACTTTCTTAAGCAGGTACCCGTCGACAAAAGGTCCCTTTTTCAGACTGCGACTCATTCATTTATCCTCCCTTCACAATGCGCTGCAAGTTACGCTTCGTTCATGCCGCGAAGTGATCCGCAGGATGCGGATTACTTCGTGCGACGGCGAACGATATATTTATCAGAAGCTTTGCCTTTTTTACGCGTTTTGTAACCAAGGGTTGGTTTGCCCCAAGGAGACAACGGAGATTTACGGCCGATCGGAGCGCGACCTTCACCACCACCGTGTGGGTGATCGTTCGGGTTCATGACGACACCGCGGACTTCTGGACGTTTGCCCAGCCAACGGCTGCGTCCGGCTTTACCGATTTTTACGAGCTCGTGGTCACCGTTACCTACGGAACCGATCGTTGCGCGGCAAACTTTCAGAACTTTACGAACTTCGCCGGAAGACAGGCGGATCGTTACGTATTTGTCCTCTTTACCGAGCAATTGAGCTTCTGTACCAGCAGCACGAACAAGTTGTCCGCCTTTACCTGGTTTCAGCTCGATGTTGTGGATCACGGTACCTACCGGGATGTTTTCCAGCGGCAATGCATTACCGATTTTGATGTCGGAACCTGCGCCAGATTCGATCACGTCGCCCACTTTCAAGCCTTTAGGAGCGATGATATAGCGTTTCTCACCATCGGCATAGTGGATCAAAGCGATGTTCGAAGTCCGGTTTGGATCGTATTCGATCGTAGCAACGCGGCCTGGAATTCCATCTTTGTTCCGTTTGAAGTCGATGATCCGATATTTACGTTTATGTCCGCCGCCATGGTGACGAACAGTGATTTTACCTTGGTTGTTGCGGCCGGCAGTTTTGCTCAGCGGCGCAAGCAAAGATTTCTCCGGCTGATCCGTCGTAATTTCTTCGAAGGTCGACACGCTCATCGCACGTCTAGCCGGGGAAGTCGGTTTGTACTTTTTGATTGGCACGAGATTTCCCTCCTTACTTTAAGCGATTTTATACCGATTCAAAAAATTGGAGCGGCTTGCTTTCAGGTGTTAATGTAACAAACGCTTTTTTCCATTCTGGAGTGTATCCGGAGTAGCGTCCGTAACGTTTCAGCTTCCCGGGAACACGCAGGGTGTTTACGTTCTTCACCTTCACGCCGAAAATGGACTCAACAGCTTGTTTGATTTCCGTTTTGTTCGCGCGAATGTCTACTTCAAAGACATATTTCAGGTCGTTCATATATTCCGTGGAACGTTCCGTAATCACCGGGCGTTTGATAATATCGCGAGGATCCTTCATTACGCGAGCACCTCCTCTACCTTCTGAACTGCTTCTTTCGTAATGATCAGTTTGTCGTGCGTCAGCACGTCAAGAACATTAATGCCGTCTGCTGCCACGAACTTCACGCCTGGAATGTTACGAGCGGAAAGCGCAATGTTGTCGTCATAGCTAGGAGCTACAACCAGAGCTTTACGTTCCACTTTCAGGTTGTTCAAGATCGCTGCAAATTCTTTCGTTTTCGGAGCGTTCATCGCAAGTGCATCCAATACGATGATGTCCTGATCGATCACTTTCGACGAAAGCGCCGATTTGATCGCCAAACGACGAACTTTCTTAGGCAGTTTGTAGGAATAGCTGCGCGGAGTTGGTCCGAATACCGTACCGCCGCCTTTCCATTGAGGAGCGCGGATCGAACCTTGGCGCGCACGACCTGTACCTTTTTGTTTCCAAGGTTTACGGCCGCCGCCACGAACTTCGGAGCGTCCTTTAACTTTGTGCGTACCGAAACGCAGGGAAGCACGCTGCATTACAACAGCTTCATGAAGAACATGAGTGTTCGGCTCAATTCCGAATACGGCATCGTTCAATTCTACTTCGCCCACTTGGCTACCGCTAATATTGAAAAGTGCTACTTTTGGCATTTGTTGTTCCTCCTTTCCTGAGGGTTAATTATTTCTTAATAGTTTGTTTTACTTTAACGAAGCTGTTTTTCGGTCCAGGAATCGAACCTTTCACGAGCAAGACGTTGCGTTCTGCATCGACTTTAACAACTTCAAGATTTTGAATCGTTACAGTTTCATGTCCCATATGTCCAGGCAGGTTTTTACCTTTGAATACACGGTTAGCTGCGATGGAACCCATGGAACCAGGTCTACGATGGTAACGGGAACCGTGAGCCATTGGGCCGCGGCTTTGTCCCCAACGTTTGATTACGCCTTGGAACCCTTTACCTTTCGAAATCCCTGTTACGTCAACAAATTCGCCTTCAGCAAAAATATCGACTTTGACCTCTTGGCCAACCTCGTATCCTGCCAAATCAACACCGCGAATTTCGCGAACGTAGCGCTTAGGCGTTGTGCCTGCTTTCTTTGCATGCCCAACTTCAGGCTTATTCGCTCTAGCTTCCTTCTTATCGGAGTAGCCAAGCTGAATCGCTTCGTAACCGTCGTTCTCCAGGTCTTTCTTCTGCAGAACTACGTTAGAGCTAGCCTCAATAACCGTTACAGGAATGACATTCCCTTCCGGAGTAAACACTTGAGTCATACCAAGTTTCTTCCCTAAGATACCTTTCATGTTGACACCTCTTTTCCTTTCCTGGTTACCTTACAATAGTAGGTATTACAATTTAATTTCGATATCTACACCGGACGGCAGGTCCAAGCGCATCAAGGCATCCACAGTTTGTGGAGTCGGGTTCACAATGTCGATCAGACGCTTATGCGTACGTTGTTCGAATTGTTCCCGGGAATCCTTGTACTTGTGCACCGCACGGAGAATAGTAATCACTTGTTTCTCAGTTGGCAACGGGATTGGCCCGGATACGCCTGCACCCGAACGTTTTGCCGTTTCAACGATTTTCTCTGCGGATTGATCAAGAATTCTGTGGTCGTAAGCTTTCAAACGAATACGAATTTTTTGCTTTGCCATTTTAGTCCCTCCTTCTATCGCCCAATTTAGTATCGGACATACTCCGTGGAAATTTTCTGGCCACCCTCCCATGGCAAAGGGGCCGGGTGTGTCAGTAACCTCCCACATCATCGCAACGTCACAGAACAACATTCACTATTATATAGAAAAGGTAGGCGGAATGCAAGTATAATTCGTAATTTTTCATTCCCTAAATAAAGTAAAAGAGCTGCGCTCCGAAATCGGAGAGCAGCTCCTTCGATCAGGCGGTTAAGCCTAATTATTTGTTGATGGAAACAACGGCACCGGATCCAACTGTACGGCCGCCTTCACGAATGGAGAAGCGAGTACCTTCTTCGATCGCGATCGGGGAGATCAGTTGAACGGTAACTTCGATGTTGTCGCCAGGCATAACCATTTCAGTTCCTTCTGGCAGGTTGATGATGCCAGTTACGTCCGTTGTACGGAAGTAGAACTGAGGACGGTAGCCGGAGAAGAACGGCTTATGGCGTCCGCCTTCTTCTTTCGTCAATACGTATACTTGAGCGGTGAACTCAGTATGCGGGTTAACGGAAGCTGGTTTAGCCAATACTTGACCGCGTTCGATTTCTTTACGGTCAATACCGCGAAGCAGTGCACCGATGTTGTCGCCCGCTTGAGCGGAGTCGAGCAATTTACGGAACATTTCAACGCCGGTAACGACGGATTTTTTCGTTTCTTCAACGATACCCACGATTTCAACTTCATCGCCGACTTTAACCGTACCGCGTTCTACACGGCCAGTAGCAACTGTACCACGACCAGTGATCGAGAATACGTCCTCGACTGGCATCAGGAACGGTTTGTCGATTGGGCGTTCAGGCAGCGGAATGTACTCGTCGATGATTTCGAACATTTCAACGATTTTTTGAGCCCATTCGCCGTCTGGGTTTTGCAGAGCTTCACGAGCGGAACCGCGGATGATTGGAGTGTCATCGCCTGGGAACTCGTATTCGTTCAGCAGGTCGCGAACTTCCATTTCAACCAGTTCAAGCAACTCTTCGTCCTCTACCATGTCGCATTTGTTCAAGAATACAACGATGTAAGGAACGCCTACGTTACGGGACAGCAGGATGTGTTCGCGAGTTTGCGGCATTGGGCCGTCAGCTGCGGATACAACCAGGATTGCGCCGTCCATTTGAGCAGCACCAGTGATCATGTTTTTAACATAGTCGGCGTGCCCTGGGCAGTCAACGTGTGCGTAGTGGCGGTTGTTTGTTTCGTACTCAACGTGTGCCGTCGAGATGGTGATACCGCGTTCGCGTTCTTCTGGAGCTTTGTCGATTTGATCGAAAGCTACAGCAGCACCGCCGTATTTTTTGGACAATACAGTCGTGATGGCTGCAGTCAGAGTTGTTTTACCATGGTCGACGTGACCAATCGTACCGATATTAACGTGCGGTTTTGTACGTTCGTATTTAGCCTTTGCCATTTTAAACAGTTCCTCCTTAAAATATGGATTGTTATGTGTGACCGATCAAAGGAACAAGCCCTTCGACCGGCAATTACATTAAATTATTCGGCCCCTTTATGCTTGGACACGATTTCTTCAGCGATGTTCTTCGGAACTTCTTCATAGTGGGAGAGTTCCATCGAGAACACGCCGCGTCCTTGTGTACCGGAGCGCAGGGTCGTCGAGTAACCGAACATTTCGGAGAGAGGCACTTTCGCACGGATAATTTGCGCACCACCACGGGAATCCATACCTTCGATACGGCCACGGCGAGAGTTCAGCATACCCATAACGTCACCCATGTACTCCTCAGGCACCGTTACTTCAACTTTCATGATTGGCTCAAGCAGAACAGGTTGACATTTGTCTTTTGCTGCTTTCAGAGCCATCGAACCAGCGATCTTAAACGCCATTTCACTGGAGTCGACGTCATGGTAGGAACCATCGACGATCGTCGCTTTTACGTCAACAACCGGGAAGCCTGCAAGAACACCGTTCTGCATTGCTTCTTCGATACCTTGTTGAGCAGGTCCGATGTATTCTTTAGGAACAGCACCACCGACGATTTTGCTGTCGAATTGGTTACCTGTACCTGGTTCGAGCGGTTCGAATTCAACCCAGACGTGACCGTATTGACCACGACCACCGGACTGACGTACGAACTTACCTTCAACGCGAGCCGGAACACGGAACGTTTCACGATAAGCAACCTGAGGTTTACCTACGTTCGTGTCTACTTTGAATTCACGGCGCATCCGATCGATGATGATATCCAGGTGAAGCTCACCCATACCTGCAAGGATCGTTTGTCCCGTTTCTTCATCTGTATGTGCACGAAGCGTTGGGTCTTCTTCAGTCAGCTTCGCAAGTGCAACGCCCATTTTGTCTTGGTCGGCTTTCGTCTTCGGTTCAACCGCGATTTCGATAACTGGTTCTGGGAAGTTCATCGATTCAAGAATAACCGGTGCCTTCTCATCACACAGTGTATCACCTGTCCCGGTGTCTTTCAAACCTACAGCAGCTGCGATGTCACCAGCATAGACTTCGTTGATCTCTTGACGGTGGTTCGCATGCATTTGCAGGATCCGGCCGATCCGTTCGCGTTTACCTTTCGTTGCATTCAACACGTAAGAACCGGATTGCAGAATACCGGAGTATACGCGGAAGAACGTCAGTTTACCCACGTAAGGGTCGGTCATGATTTTAAATGCCAATGCCGCGAACGGCTCTTCGTCAGAAGAGTGACGTTCAACTTCTGTACCATCTTCCAGATGACCTTTGATGCTTGGCACATCAACTGGAGCTGGCAAGTAGTCGATAACGGCATCCAGCATCAGCTGAACCCCTTTATTACGGTAGGAAGAACCGCAGATAACTGGGAAGATTTTAACTTCACATACGCCCTTACGAAGCGCTGCTTTCAGTTCTTCAACGGTGATTTCCTCGCCTTCGAGGTATTTCATCGTCAATTCTTCGTCCAGTTCAGCAACTTTCTCTACCAACTCCGCACGAAGCTCTTCAACTTGTGCAGCGTATTCAGCAGGGATTTCTACTTCATCGATTTGTTGTCCCAGATCGTCTCTGTACATATACGCTTTTTGAGCGACAATGTCGATGATCCCGACAAAATCATTTTCTGCACCGATTGGCAGTTGGATAGCAACTGCATTCGCTTGCAGACGATCGCGCATATCCTTAACGACGTTCAGGAAGTCCGCACCGATGATATCCATTTTGTTGACGTAGGCGATCCGAGGAACACCATAGCGGTCAGCCTGTCTCCATACGGTTTCAGACTGCGGCTCAACGCCTTCCTTCGCACTAAACACGCCTACAGCCCCGTCCAATACACGCAGGGAACGTTCGACTTCAACAGTGAAGTCGACGTGTCCCGGGGTATCGATGATATTTACGCGGTGACCTTTCCATTGAGCGGTCGTCGCAGCGGATGTAATCGTGATTCCGCGCTCCTGCTCTTGTTCCATCCAGTCCATCGTTGCCGCACCTTCGTGAACTTCCCCGATTTTGTGCGTACGACCTGTGTAGAACAAGATCCGTTCCGTCGTGGTTGTCTTACCGGCGTCAATATGCGCCATGATCCCGATATTACGTGTATTTTTCAAGGAGAACTCTCTTGCCATGAATCTGTCTCCCTTCAAAATATAAATTTTGAAATACGGGCGTTATCCTACCAACGGTAGTGCGCGAACGCTTTGTTCGCTTCCGCCATTTTATGCGTATCTTCACGTTTCTTAACGGAAGCGCCTGTGTTGTTGGATGCGTCGATGATCTCGGCAGCCAAACGCTCTTCCATTGTCTTCTCACCGCGAGTGCGGGAGTAGTTTACGAGCCAACGTAATCCCAAGGATGTACGTCTCTCTGGTTTAACCTCGATCGGAACTTGGTAGTTTGCACCGCCGACACGACGAGCTTTAACTTCCAGTACAGGCATAATATTTTTGATCGCTGCTTCAAATACTTCCATCGGGTCATTCCCCGTACGTTCACGGATGATGTCGAACGCATTGTAAAGGATGCTTTGAGCAACGCCGCGTTTACCGTCGAGCATGATGCGGTTGATCAAGCGAGTAACCAATTTGCTGTTATACACCGGATCTGGCAACACATCTCTCTTAGCAACTGGACCTTTGCGTGGCATAGTTTGTTATCCCCCTTTCAGTAAAAATTCAATCCTTAGCTGTTGTCTCCAAACTTAAGCGATCTTATTTCTTCGCTTTCGGACGTTTCGCGCCGTATTTGGAACGAGCTTGCATACGGTTGTTAACGCCAGCCGTATCCAAGGCACCGCGCACGATATGATAACGGACACCCGGAAGGTCTTTTACCCGGCCGCCGCGAATCAGTACAACGCTGTGCTCTTGCAGGTTGTGTCCGATACCCGGGATGTAAGCCGTCACCTCTACACGGTTCGTCAAGCGAACACGGGCATATTTACGAAGCGCGGAGTTCGGTTTCTTCGGAGTCATCGTACCTACACGAGTGCAGACGCCGCGTTTTTGCGGAGAGCTCAAATCCGTAGCTTCACGTTTCAGAGCGTTAAACCCTCTTTGCAACGCTGGCGATTTGGATTTGTACACCTTATCTTGGCGTCCTTTACGTACTAATTGGTTAATTGTTGGCATGTTGTTGCCACCCCCTTCCTCAGAGTTCAAATTCCATTTACAAACCACTTGTTTAAGCCCACAGACCCAGGCGGCTCATAAAAGAACAAAGGAAATGTTTTTGCCAAAGAGTTCCCCTCATTAGCAAAAACATTTTCGATCAACTATGACTTTACGATCACAGCCATCGCCGCTCCTACTTCAATCCCACAAGCCTTGCCGAGATTCGCCATTGTATCTACAAAGGTGACTTTCACGGCATGTTGGTTGCATAAGGCGACGATCCTTGACGTAAGGCGTGGATCTGCATTCTCAGCAACATAAACTTCCTCGGCCCGTCCAAGTTCAACCATTCGCATCGTCTGCTTGGTGCCGACTTTAATCGGTGCGTCCCGTAGTCCTTTATCATTAGACATCATAACGTCCTCCAAAGCACAGGGTTATCCGTACTCACGCACTATGATATAGTATCACTCCGCTATAGTTGGTGTCAAGCGAAATATTCAGCGGAATTTTCATAGAAAAATAAGTCCGGCGCACCCCGGATCAAACTCGCTTCAGGGGCGCGCCGGCTTATCTTAACCTTCGTCGTTATTCGACCGAAACAGGTTCCAAGCTTTCTTCCGTAACTTCATCTTGTTCCGGCTCTTCGAATTGAATGTTACGGTAGCGACTCATGCCGGTACCGGCCGGAATCAACTTACCGATAATGACATTCTCTTTCAAGCCGAGCAGCTTGTCGACTTTGCCTTTGATGGCAGCGTCGGTAAGCACCCGCGTAGTTTCCTGGAAGGAAGCCGCGGACAAGAAGGAGTCGGTTTCCAGCGACGCTTTCGTAATCCCGAGCAGGACTGGTTTAGCCACTGCCGGCTCTTTGCCAGACAGAATTGCTTCTTTGTTGGCCGTTTCATACTCATGCAGGTCAACGAATGATCCTGGCAGAAGTGGTGTATCGCCGGCATCCACGATCCGAATCTTGCGCAGCATCTGGCGAATCATGACCTCAACGTGCTTGTCGTTGATTTCTACGCCTTGGTTCCGGTATACGCGTTGTACTTCCTGCAGAATGTAGTTCTGTACACCGCGAATCCCTTTGATGCGCAAAATTTCTTTCGGGTCGATGGAACCATCCGTCAGTTCATCGCCGGCCTCGATCTCGTCGCCTTCGCTAACGCGTAGACGAGAACCGTAAGTGACGGAGTATACTTTCGTTTCCGCTTCGCCTTGAACCTCGATTTCGCGACGGTCCTTCGCTTCGCGGATTTCTTTGATTACGCCGTCAATCTCACTGATCGTTGCTTGACCTTTCGGATTCCGGGCTTCGAAGAGCTCCTGAATCCGCGGAAGACCTTGGGTAATATCGTCGCCCGCAACGCCCCCGGTATGGAACGTACGCATGGTGAGCTGGGTCCCTGGTTCACCGATCGATTGAGCTGCGATGATACCAACAGCTTCCCCGATCTCCACGTGTTTACCCGTAGCCAGGTTGCGTCCGTAGCACTTCTTGCACACGCCATGACGAGCGCGGCAGCTGAGAACGGAGCGAATTTGCAGCTTCGTAATACCTGCGTTGACGATTTCATGCGCTTTGTCGGAATCGATCAGCTCGTTCCGGTGAATGATGATCTCGCCGGTTTCCGGATGGCGCACCGTTTCGAACGAATAACGGCCTTCAATCCGGTCGTACAGATTTTCGATCACTTCTTTACCGTCTTGGATAACGCCAACGGTAAAGCCTTTATCTGTACCACAATCCTCTTCGCGTACGATGACGTCTTGGGCCACGTCGACGAGACGACGGGTCAAGTAACCGGAGTCTGCAGTCCGCAACGCGGTATCCGCCAGACCTTTCCGGGCACCGTGCGTCGAAATGAAGTATTCCAAGACCGTAAGGCCTTCGCGGAAGTTCGATTTGATCGGCAATTCGATGATCCGGCCCGCCGGGTTCGCCATCAGGCCCCGCATACCGCCCAGCTGGGTGATCTGCGATTTGTTACCCCGTGCTTTAGAGTCAACCATCATCATGATGGAATTGTAACGATCCATCGACTTCATCAGGATGTCGGTAATTTGATCCTTACACTTGGACCAAATATCGATAACGCGGTCGTAACGTTCTTCGTTGGTGATCAGACCGCGGCGGTATTGGTTGGTAACAACCCGTACCTTCTCCTCGGATTCGCGAAGAATTTCTTGCTTTTCCTTCGGAACGATAACGTCCGCCACCGCAATACTTACGCCGGCACGCGTGGAGTAAGTAAAGCCAGTTTGCTTGATTCTGTCCAGAATAACGGAGGTTTCCGTCGTTTGGTAGATTTCGAAGCAGCGGCCGATGATTTCGCCGAGGTACTCCTTGCCCACACCGCCAACTTGCGGTGCAGCCATGATCCGTTCCACCACATTGGCACCCTTGTCATAAATAAAGTAATGATCCGGAGTGCCTTGGAACAAGTTCGTACGTGTTGGTTCATTAATATATGGGAAGCTGGCAGGGAAAATCTCGTTGAAAATGATTTTACCTACGGTCGTAATCAGCAGAGCGTTTTGCTGTGCTTCCGTAAAGCTGGTTTTACCCAGCGCTCTTGCCGGAATGGCTACCCGTGCATGCAACGAAGCGGTGCCGCGTTGATAAGCCGATACAGCTTCGTTAACCGAACCCAGGATCATACCGGAGCCTTTGGCTTCCTTGTTATCCATGGTCAGATAGTAGGAGCCGAGGACCATATCCTGCGAAGGCGTAACGACCGGTTTACCATCTTTCGGGTTCAGGATGTTACCGGACGCCAGCATCAGGATGCGGGCTTCCGCCTGAGCTTCCGCGGACAACGGTACGTGCACGGCCATCTGGTCACCGTCGAAGTCCGCGTTGTACGCCGTACATACGAGCGGATGCAGACGGATGGCGCGACCTTCCACCAGGATCGGTTCGAACGCCTGAATCCCGAGACGGTGAAGCGTAGGAGCACGGTTCAACAGAACCGGATGCTCTTTAATAACTTCCTCAAGAACATCCCAAACTTCTGGGCTTACACGTTCTACTTTGCGTTTTGCACTCTTAATGTTATGGGCCAGACCTTTGTTAACCAGTTCTTTCATAACGAAAGGCTTGAACAGTTCCAGCGCCATTTCTTTTGGCAAACCGCATTGGTACATTTTCAAATATGGACCTACGACGATAACGGAACGACCGGAGTAGTCAACCCGTTTACCGAGCAGGTTCTGCCGGAAACGACCTTGTTTCCCTTTGAGCATGTGGCTCAAAGATTTCAGCGGACGGTTACCCGGACCTGTTACGGGACGACCGCGGCGACCGTTGTCGATCAAGGCGTCAACGGCTTCCTGTAGCATCCGTTTCTCGTTCTGTACGATGATGTCCGGCGCGCCAAGGTCAAGCAGACGTTTCAACCGGTTGTTCCGGTTGATGACGCGGCGGTACAGATCGTTCAAGTCGGACGTCGCGAAACGGCCGCCATCGAGTTGAACCATCGGACGCAATTCCGGCGGAATAACCGGAAGCACGTCGAGGATCATCCACTCCGGCTGGTTGCCGGAGCTTTTGAACGCTTCGATGACTTCCAAACGTTTGATTGCACGGTTGCGGCGTTGACCTTGAGCCGTGCGCAATTCTTCTTTCAGGAACTCCAGCTCTTTGTCGATATCGAGATCCTGAAGCAGCTTCTTCACGGCTTCCGCACCCATACCGGCTTGGAATCCGTATCCGTATTTCTCACGGTAGCTGCGATATTCTTTCTCGGACAAAAGCTGCTTTTTCTCCAGCGGCGTTTCGCCTGGATCGGTTACGACATAAGATGCAAAATAAATGATCTCTTCCAGGGAACGCGGAGACATGTCGAGCGCAAGGCCCATCCGGCTCGGGATCCCTTTGAAGTACCAAATGTGAGATACCGGAGCTGCCAACTCGATATGCCCCATCCGTTCGCGGCGCACTTTCGCGCGAGTGACCTCAACGCCGCAGCGATCGCAGACAACGCCTTTGTAGCGAACGCGTTTATATTTACCGCAATGACATTCCCAGTCTTTGGTCGGGCCAAAAATCTTTTCGCAGAACAGCCCTTCCTTCTCTGGCTTCAACGTGCGGTAGTTGATCGTTTCCGGTTTCTTTACTTCTCCGCGGGACCAAGAACGAATTTTATCTGGGGAAGCAAGCCCAATTTTCATAAACTCGAAGTTGTTGACGTCCAACAAGGAGCATCCCTCCTTAACCAAGTCCTGATTTGACTGTATAACGCTCTATTCTACGCCGACTTCCGCGCCTTCCAGATTGAGACTGAGCTTGTCGCTCGACGCATCGTCCTCGTCGTCGATTTCTTTCATCTCGATCTCTTCTTCGTTTTCGGTCAAGATCTTGACGTCCATACCCAAGCTTTGCAGCTCTTTGATCAAGACCTTAAACGATTCAGGCACGCCCGGTTCAGGCACGTTTTCCCCTTTAACGATGGATTCGTAGGTTTTCACCCGACCCACCACGTCATCCGATTTGACGGTAAGAATCTCTTGCAGCGTATAAGCAGCACCATAAGCTTCCAGCGCCCATACTTCCATCTCCCCGAAACGCTGACCACCGAACTGAGCTTTACCACCCAGCGGTTGCTGCGTAACGAGCGAGTAAGGACCCGTCGAGCGAGCATGGATCTTATCGTCAACCATGTGCGCCAGCTTGATCATGTGCATGACACCGACGGTAACTTCACGTTCGAACGGTTCACCTGTGCGGCCATCGTACAGGATCGTTTTACCGTTCCGCTGCATGCCCGCTTCTTCCATCGTATCAAATACGTCTTCTTCATTGGCTCCGTCGAATACCGGCGTTGCCACGTGAATCCCCATCTTAAGGGCAGCCATACCCAGGTGGATCTCCAGCACCTGTCCGATGTTCATCCGCGAAGGTACGCCCAGCGGATTCAGGACAACCTGTACTGGCGTTCCGTCTGGCATAAACGGCATATCTTCTTCCGGCAAAATCCGGGCCACGACCCCTTTGTTACCATGGCGTCCAGCCATCTTGTCGCCTTCGGAGATTTTCCGTTTCTGTGCAATGTACACCCGAACGAGTTGGTTAACACCTGGCGGCAATTCATCGCCGTTCTCACGGGTAAACACCTTCACGTCAACAACAATCCCATCGGTACCGTGAGGCACACGCAGGGAAGTATCACGAACTTCGCGAGCTTTCTCACCAAAGATGGCGTGCAGCAAGCGTTCTTCTGCGGTCAGCTCCGTTACACCCTTAGGTGTTACTTTACCAACCAGGATGTCGCCGGCAGCAATTTCTGCACCAACGCGGATAATACCGCGTTCATCCAGGTTACGCAGCGCTTCTTCGCCGACGTTCGGGATGTCGCGAGTAATCTCTTCCGGTCCGAGCTTCGTGTCGCGGGCTTCGGATTCGTATTCCTCGATATGGATCGAAGTATATACATCTTCCTTCACCAGCTTCTCGCTCAGCAGGATCGCATCCTCGTAGTTGTAACCTTCCCAAGTCATAAAGGCAACGACCACGTTGCGGCCCAATGCCAATTCGCCCATTTCCGTCGAAGGACCGTCCGCAAGGATGTCACCTTTCTTAACGATGTCGCCCCGTTTGACGATCGGACGCTGGTTAATGCAGGTTCCTTGGTTAGAACGCATAAATTTGTGCAACTTATATTTCACAAGGTCGCCTTTGACTTCTTTTCCGTCTACGACTTCGATACGGCGGAGCCAAATTTGGTTCGCTTCCGACCGTTCGATGATCCCGTCATATTTCGACACGATGCAGACACCGGAGTCTTTTGCAGCCTTATGTTCCATCCCCGTACCGACAAGCGGAGCTTTAGGAACAAGCAACGGCACCGCTTGACGCTGCATGTTCGAACCCATGAGCGCACGGTTGGAGTCGTCGTTCTCCAAGAACGGAATCAGCGCCGTAGCGACGGATACAACCTGTTTCGGCGAAATATCCATGTAGTCTACGCGACTGCTTGGCATCGTCAAGATGTTATCCGATTGCTTATTGTAACGAACGATGACGAACTCATCTTCGAATTTGTTGTCTGGCGTCAGCTTCGCGTTCGCTTGCGCAATGACATAGTTGTCTTCTTCGTCGGCCGTCAGGTAGGCCACTTGATCCGTAACGGTTCCCGTCTTCGGATCGACCCAACGATACGGCGCTTCGATGAAGCCATATTCATTGATCCGCGCAAAGGTCGACAAGGAGTTGATCAAACCGATGTTCGGACCTTCCGGCGTTTCGATCGGACACATCCGGCCATAGTGGGACGGGTGAACGTCACGCACTTCCATGCCGGCGCGTTCCCGAGTCAAACCGCCTGGACCGAGCGCAGACAAACGACGTTTGTGCGTCAGTTCAGCGAGCGGGTTCGTTTGGTCCATGAACTGAGACAGTTGCGAGCTGCCGAAGAACTCTTTAATCGATGCAATGACAGGACGGATATTAATGAGCGCCTGCGGCGTAATTACGTTCGCATCCTGAATCGACATTCTTTCGCGTACGACACGTTCCATCCGGGACAAGCCGATGCGGAACTGGTTCTGCAGAAGCTCACCCACGGAGCGCAGACGACGGTTACCCAGATGGTCAATATCGTCCGTGCTGCCGATGCCGTGCAGCAAATTGATAAAATAGCTGATCGAAGAAATAATATCAGCAGGTGTAATATGTTTCACCGATTTATCGATATTGCGGTTGGCAATCACCTTAACCACTTTACCGTCTTCAATCGGGGAGAATACATCAATGGTTTGCAAGGGCACATCATCTACGTCAAGGACGCCGCCGGCTACATGGTAGTTCTTGAAGCCCACGCCGTTCTCAAGGTAAGGCAAAATTTCATCCAGCAAGCGGCGGTCAACCATTTGACCCGCTTCGGCGATAATTTCACCCGTCGTTGTATCAATCAGCGTCTCAGCAAGACGTTGGTTGAACAAACGGTTCTTGATGTGCAGCTTTTTATTGATTTTATAACGACCGACATTCGCCAGATCGTAACGTTTTGGATCGAAGAAGCGCGCTACCAGCAAGCTCTTCGCATTTTCCAGCGTCGGCGGTTCACCCGGACGCAAACGTTCATAGATCTCGATCAAGGCTTTCTCTGTCGAATCCGTATTGTCTTTATCCAGCGTATTGCGGATGTACTCGTCGTTGCCGAGCAAATCCAGAATTTCCGCATCGGTTCCGAAGCCAAGCGCACGCAGCAACACGGTTACCGGAATTTTGCGGGTGCGGTCGATCCGCACGTAGATAATATCTTTCGCATCCGTCTCCAACTCGAGCCAAGCGCCGCGGTTAGGGATAACGGTTGCGGTATACATTTTCTTACCGTTCTTATCCACTTTCGTACTGAAATAGACGCTAGGAGAGCGAACCAACTGGCTGACAATAACCCGTTCCGCACCGTTAATAATAAACGTACCGGTTTCGGTCATCAGCGGGAAATCTCCCATGAACACTTCCTGCTCTTTGACTTCGCCGGTTTCCTTATTAATGAGCCGGACTTTGACCCGAAGCGGCGCCGCATAGGTAACGTCGCGCTCTTTCGCGTCATCCACCGTATACTTCGGTTCGCCCAGGCTGTAATCGATAAACTCCAACACCAGATTTCCGGTGAAATCCTGAATCGGCGAGATATCTTGGAACATTTCCCGAAGGCCTTCTTCCAAGAACCACTCATAGGATTTCTGTTGGATTTCGATCAGGTTCGGTACTTCGAGTATCTCGTTAATTCGCGCATAACTACGCCGAGTGCGTCGACCATATTGAACAAGATGTCCTGCCAACTTAAACTCACCCCTCATGTCTACTCACTTAAAAATACATTGCGAACCCGTGTTTGT
Organism: Paenibacillus sp. 3LSP; assembly: GCF_032465655.1. NCBI lineage: Bacteria > Bacillati > Bacillota > Bacilli > Caryophanales > Paenibacillaceae > Paenibacillus > Paenibacillus sp. 3LSP. The sequence goes on from NZ_JAWDJI010000260.1 coordinate 37,820, forward strand.
GCCCTTATAATAGACCCATACGGATTCATCCACAAATAAAGAAAAGCCCTTATCGAATGCTTTCGAAAAAAGAGCATCATTTATCCGTGTCTGTTTCTGCTCTGATGTCCTCATAATCATTAGTTTATCCAAAATGTGCATATTATACGTAGAACGACACATTTTTATGCATTGTTCCCGTAGAACTATTGACATTTCAGCAAACTAAAGCCACAGAGGGCATCCTAATGCTGACATTTTATAATAATAACATATCGGATTTGTCAAGTCAACCTTATTCTTTTACCGCCCGATAAATACGGTACCCCTTGTCCTTCGTCACTTCCTCCACCCGCGAAAACAGCGACTCCAACTTCTCTTTCGCTGACGGCGCCCCTTGTTTCTTCTGGATTACCACCCATAGCGATCCGCCAGAACGCAACCGTTCATAAGCACCTTCAAAAATGGCGTGCACCGTAGCTTTACCAGCCCGAATCGGCGGATTGGTCAATACCACATCGAACTTCCGATTGTCTAACGCAGAGAACAAATCGCTCTCCAGTACGGTGATGTTGTTCACGCCGTTCGCCGCCGCATTCTCTTTCGCTAATTCCACCGCACGAGAGTTCACATCGATCATAGTCACATGCCCTTTGGCCGCCAGCCTTGCCGCCGCTAGTCCAATGGGTCCATAGCCGCAGCCTACGTCCAATACCTCTGCGTCTTGCGGAATGTCCATAGCTTCAATTAAAGTGCGACTGCCGAAGTCAACGCCTCCCTTGGCAAAAACGCCGGCATCGCTGACGAAGCGATAGCTTTGCCCCCGCAGCACCGTATCCCAGGTTTTCCGATCATGCGCCGCAGTAGGCTGGCTTGCGTAGTAGTGATCCGCCATGATTTCTTGTTTCCCTCCATTAGCATCTAGTCATCTATCTGTACCTGTCCCCTATTATATCCATTACCACAACTTCATGTAAGGGGAGAAAGGCAACAAACCCCTTGAATCAAGTTCAAGGGGTTTGTGATCGAGAAACAAGCTACTATTTCAGTTCTACAGTTGCGCCTGCTTCTTCCAGTTTTGCTTTGATGCCTTCTGCTTCTTCTTTGCTTACTTTTTCTTTCAGCGGTTTTGGAGCGTTGTCAACCAGGTCTTTGGCTTCTTTCAAGCCGAGGCCCGTGATTTCGCGAACCACTTTGATAACGTTGATTTTGGAAGCACCAGCGTTAGTCAGTACTACGTCGAATTCGGATTGTTCTTCAGCTGCGCCGCCGCCAGCTGCACCGCCGCCAGCTACAACAACCGGAGCTGCTGCAGTTACGCCGAATTCTTCTTCGATTGCTTTAACAAGATCGTTCAGTTCAAGAACGGTCATACCTTTGATTGCTTCCAAGATTGCTTCTTTACTCATGGTAGAACCTCCATTATATAATAGTTTGTTTGTTGCGAATCAGATAACTTGCATCCGCAAGGCTAACTTACGCGCTTGCTTCTTCTTTCTCGGCAACGGCTTTGACAGCCAGTGCGAAGTTGCGAACAGGTGCTTGAAGTACGCTGAGGAGCATCGAAAGCAAACCTTCGCGGGAAGGAAGATCCGCGAGCGCTTTGATTTGGTCGACGCCAACTACACGGCCTTCAACCACGCCACCTTTCACTTTCAGAGCATCGTTCTTCTTGGCGAATTCGCTCAAGATTTTCGCTGGAGCTACTGCATCTTCCTTACTGAACGCGATGGCCGTAGGACCGGTCAACACTTCGTCCAGCTCGGTCAATTCCGCAGCAGCCGTAGCGCGGCGAATGAGCGTGTTCTTCAGCACTTGGAATTCCACGCCAGCTTCACGAAGCTGTTTGCGGAGTTCGGTAACTTGAGCAACATTCAATCCGCGATAATCCGCAACGACGGTCGTTGCGCTTTCGCGCAATTTGGACGTTACAGCTTCAACGGCTTCTTGTTTTGCTTGAATGACTTTTGCGTTTGCCAAACTGCACACCTCCTATTAGATTCATGAGCCTCTTGCTACTTCCGCAAGGCATTGAAAAAAGCCTCCGCAGAATCACGAAGGCTTTGATGGATCATCCGCACACAACAAGAGCTGTGTACAGCGACGTTCTATCACAACACCTCGGTAGGAAATTAAGCCTCACGGCACCTACTGTCTACGGTAAGCATATTCATATTTAAGTCTCACTTCAAAACAACTGTTTCAGTATACCAAGGCGACACCGTGGTGTCAATCCCCGTTCCGTTTAGAACGAGAGGTATTATCTGTAAGCAGCTGTACTTACGCGAGCACTTGGGCCCATGGTCGAAGAAATCGCGATATTCTTCAAGTATACGCCCTTTGCAGCGGCCGGTTTAGCCCGGTTCAATGCGTCGATGAGAGCCTTAAGGTTCTCATTCAATTGTTCAGCAGTAAAGGATACTTTACCGATTGGCGCATGAATTTGACCCGCTTTGTCCAGACGGTACTCGATTTTACCGGCTTTGATTTCTTGAACGGCTTTAGCTACGTCAAACGTAACTGTACCTGCTTTCGGGTTAGGCATGAGACCTTTACCACCGAGCAGACGGCCGAGTTTACCAACTTCGCTCATCATGTCCGGTGTAGCTACGCAGACATCGAACTCGAACCAGCCTTGTTGGATTTTGTTGATCATATCTTGATCGCCGACGAAATCTGCTCCGGCTGCTTCTGCTTCCTTCGCTTTATCGCCTTTGGCGAATACCAATACGCGTTGGGTTTTGCCTGTGCCATGCGGCAGAACAACAACACCACGAACGGCTTGGTCTTGTTTACGAGGGTCTACGCCCAAACGAACTGCAGCTTCTACGGTTTCGTCGAATTTTGCAGTCGCTGCCTTCTTCACCAGTTCAACGGCTTCCAAAGGCTCATACGTCGCTTCGCTGTCGATCAGCTTAGCGGCTTCCAGGTATTTCTTACCGTGTTTAGCCATGAATTCGTCCTCCTCTGTGGTATTAGCGGAAATTCCTCCCACTGTTGATGGGCCATATAAACAAGCTTCGCTCATCTATAGAACCTCATCCGAGGATGAAATTTAATATCGTAAATGTAGATTAAGAAATTTCATCCATTCGACCAAGATTAGTCTTGGATCGTGATGCCCATGCTGCGGGCTGTACCTTCAACCATACGCATAGCCGCTTCAACGGATGCTGCGTTCAGGTCAGGCATTTTTTGCTCCGCGATTTGACGAACGGTGTCGCGTTTCACGGTAGCCACTTTCTTCTTGTTCGGTTCGCCGGAACCTTTCTCGATCTTCGCTGCAACACGAAGCAGAACGGCAGCCGGTGGAGTTTTGGTGATGAATGTAAACGAACGGTCTTCAAACACCGAAATTTCAACCGGAATGATCAAACCTGCTTGATCGGCAGTACGCGCGTTGAATTCTTTACAGAATGCCATGATGTTGACACCTGCTTGACCCAGCGCCGGACCTACCGGAGGTGCAGGGTTCGCTTTCCCCGCAGGAATTTGCAGTTTTACCACTTTGATAACTTTTTTCGCCATGTAAAACACCTCCTTGCCCTAATAGTGGTAGACGGAAGCCTTACAGCCCCTCCCACTTTGAACCCTAAGAAACCTTTAGAAGTTGCAAAATTATATCTTCTCCACCTGAGAGTAATCCAGCTCAAGCGGGGTTTCTCGTCCAAACATGTTGACGTGAACCTTAACCTTGCTCTTGTCGGTCAGAATTTCCTCAATTGAGCCTACAAAATTGGCAAAAGGACCAACTTTGATACGCACATTTTCCTTGAGCTCAAATTCGATGACCGGCTTCGGTTCCTCCATACCCATATGCGCCAGAATCTGATCCACTTCTTCAGGGAGCAGCGGCGTTGGCTTGGAACCGGAACCCGTAGAGCCGACGAACCCGGTGACTCCCGGCGTGTTGCGCACAACATACCAAGAATCGTCGGTTTGGATCATTTCCACCAAGACGTAACCGGGGTAAACTTTACGCATGACAGTCTTCTTCTTACCGTCTTTGTTCACCACTTCTTCTTCCATCGGAACAAGAACGCGGAATATCTTGTCTTCCATGCCCATGGACTCGACGCGTTTTTCCAAATTGGCTTTGACTTTGTTCTCATACCCAGAGTAGGTATGAACGACGTACCATCTTTTTTCCATATCAAGCCACCTAGGGACCCTTCTTAAATTATCGCTTCGATCACAGCAGAAATGCCGATGTCCAGAACCCAAAAATAAATCGCGACAACGGTAATTGTACCGAGCACAATCAGCGTATAATTAGTCAGCTCTTTACGATTAGGCCAGCGAACCTTTTTAAGCTCAGCCCAGCTCTCAGAGAAAAAAGAAAACAACGACTTGAAACTACGTTTCATGCGCGACTACACCTCCAAGGACTATCTGGTTTCGCGATGAGGAACTTGCTCGTTGCAGAACTTGCAATACTTCTTCATCTCCATGCGGTCGGGGTGGTTACGCTTGTTTTTCGTTGTCGTGTAGTTTCTTTGTTTGCAATTCGTACAAGCCAACGTAATTATTACCCGCATGATGTGCACCTCCCGAAGACATTCTTTAATGAGCTGTCTCTATATTGACCTAAAATCGAATGTTCGCCACCTAAAAAAGGGAAACACAAAATTAGGCCTACCTAAAACACTTTATCATATGGCACAACCCGTGTCAACGAGGCATCCTGCTAATGCTCTACGATTATTTACAGTATAGCTCACGATTTTGGAAGATAAACCCTGGGGAGAGAAAACGATGGGGACATCCCTTCAGTAAAGGGAAGAAGAAAAAGCAGATGCACCAAGCGAATCCGCGTTGTTCGCCTGTGAAGGCGGAGATCAAGAAACGTTTTTTTGCGGTAAAAAAAGGGTTCCCTGCAACCAGGTCCCCCTTGGGTCTGCTTATTGAATGTATGTAGCATAAGGATAGATATATAAGTTCAAATACTGCCGTCGCGAACTTCCAGATAACGCTCCAGCTTGCGCTTGACGCGCTGCAAAGCGTTGTCGATCGATTTGACGTGGCGATTCAAATCCACGGCGATCTCCTGATAGGACCTTCCGTCCAAATAGAGCATCAGCACTTTGCGTTCCAAATCACTGAGGATCTCGGACATCTTGTCCTCCAGGCCGGTAAACTCCTCCTGGTTGATGATCAATTCTTCCGGATCGCTCACCTGAGAGCCGCAAATGACGTCGAGCAACGTTCGATCCGATTCCTCATCGTAGATCGGCTTGTCCAAGGAAACGTACGAATTCAGCGGAATATGCTTCTGCCTCGTTGCCGTCTTGATCGCGGTAATGATCTGGCGCGTGATGCACAGCTCCGCGAACGCTTTGAACGAAGCAAGCTTATCCCCCCGAAAGTCCCGGATCGATTTGTAGAGTCCGATCATGCCTTCCTGTATGATATCTTCGCGGTCGGCACCGATGAGAAAATAAGACCTCGCCTTAGCGCGCACGAAGCTCCGATACTTGTTAATCAAGTATTCCAACGCTTCACTGTCGCCTTCTCGAACCGCCTCGACAATGTCTTCGTCACTTTGGATCTCATAGTCAAACCTTACCCATGTATCGAGTTTGACACTCACCACAAATCCCTCCGGCCGCAACGCACGGTTCCCCGTCACTCATTCAAGTAATACGAACAGTATATATGAAGGTGCATACTAGCGTCAACCGCAAAAGTACCAAAAGATGTAAAGTCGAACTTTGTCAAGGGTATATGGTAGTAGAACTCGAGAATTCCCTTTCATTCCCTGCGCCATCGTTCAAACAACTGTCTCAGCTCTGGGCTTAGCTTGGCATCCAGCGTATTGCGGCTGGAATTGGCGCTTCGCTCGGCGATTTTGGCCTGGATTTCCTTCTCGCTTTGCTCTACCTGAATCAAGAGTTCCCTGGCCGATATCCGCAGCGCGCCCTGTCCAAAAATCACGTGCTGCTCCACCATATCGCTTGTGGCAACATAGATTTGCCGGCGACGGTGGCTCAGCTCACCGACCAGCCGTTCAATGCATTCGTCGGCCGTTTCCTTCTCTTTCGTGAAAACCAGCTCCACCTTGTTCTGGGTATAGGACTTGCCCAGCCCCGGAACCCGATAAGCATCAAAGACGACGATTACCTTTCTCCCGGAAAAAGCTTGATAATCGGCGAGCCGCTCAAGCAGCCTGTCCCTTGCAGCCTGCAGATCCCGCTTGGACAGTTCCGCCAGCTCAGGCCAGCCGCCGATCATATTGTATCCGTCCACCAATAGCACATCGCGCACATCGCGCATGGCCTTTATCCTTCAGCGCGTCGTCTGCGCAGCACTTCGTACATAATGACCCCGGCGGCAACCGAGGCGTTCAGGGAATTGAGCCGTCCGTTCATCGGGAGCTTGACCAGGACGTCGCACGTTTCCCGAACGAGGCGCCCCATACCTTTGTTCTCATTGCCGATGACGATCGCCACCGGCCCGGTCAGCACGTTGCCGCTGCGATACATCTCTTCTTTTGCACCTACGTCTGTACCAACGATCCATACGCCTGCTTCCTTCAATTGCTCCATGGTCTGAACCAAATTCGTTACCCGTGCAACGGGGACGTACTCCACCGCTCCGGCCGAGGTTTTCGACACGGTGGCAGTCACCGATGCCGAGCGGCGTTTTGGAATAATAACTCCATGCACCCCGGTGCACTCTGCTGTCCGGAGAATCGAGCCCAAATTATGCGGGTCTTCAATCTCGTCCAGAATCAACAAGAAAGGCGGTTCCCCGCGTTCCTGCGCACGGGCCAGTAAATCGTCCACTTCCGCGTAGGCGTAAGGGGCAACTTGAGCGACCACGCCCTGATGCTGCAGGCCGGGCGCCATTTGGTCCAGCTTGCGCTTGTCCACAAATTGCACGACAATGCCGTGTTTTTTCGCTTCAGCCACGATTGGCTGGGTAAGATGCTTCTGGGCGCCTTCGGCCACCCATATTTTATTGATTGTGCGGCCGGCATGCAGCGCTTCAAGCAGCGAATGCTTGCCGCCAATCCATTCTTGTTCCTCCATCGGAATCCTCCTATGCAATGGTGACACTTTGTTAGTCACGGTCCCGATTGTCCTCTAAATCGGCAAATCCGTGAGCAATCAACTCGCGGAGGCGATCATGCGCTCCGGTGTAATATAAGTAACCGACCAGGCTCTCTAAAGCGGTGGCGAGTCGGTAATCTTGCACGTTGGCGTTCTTCGGCACCGTGCCGGACTTGGCGTTGCGCCCTTGGCGGACAACGTCCTTCTCTTCTTCAGTGAGCAGCGGCTCGATCTGCTCCAGCAGACGCGCTGTTTGTGAATGTGAACGTCAGCCGCCTGGACGGCGTCAAGCTGGATGGTATCCCGCTTGCGGGAGATGCGAAGGCAACGTTGCCGGCGCTGGCGGACATGTTGGCGGCAGCGGGGTATGCGTCGGGTTACGGTGAGACAGAGATCAAAACGCTCAAGGCCGAGTGGGATCGGGAGGTCGACCGGTTGTATGGGCTGGAACGCGAAGATGGGCTGGCGCAGACACGCGCGCTTGGGGTGATCAACGAAGTGATCGGCAACGACGCGATTATCGTATGCGCATCGGGCAGTCTGCCTGGTGACCTGCAGTGGTTGTGGCGGACGTCCCGGCCGGATACCTACCATATGGAATACGGCTTCTCCTGTATGGGTTATGAAGTGAACGGCGCCTTTGGGGTGTCGCTGGCAGCACCGCAGCAGGAGGTTTACGCCCTGGTAGGGGACGGCGGCTATTTAATGCTTCATTCCGAGCTGATCACCAGCCTGCAGGAAGGCCGGAAAATGACGGTGCTGCTGTTTAATAACCACGGCTTCCAATGCATTCATAACCTGCAGCGCGAGCACGGAAGCGATGGCTTCGGCAATGAATTCCGTTATCGGGAGGCTGGCACAGGCCGCTATACGGGCGATGTGCTTCCGATTGACTTCGCTGCACACGCCCGCAGTCTTGGCGCGGCTTCGTACAAAGCTTCGAACGCGGAGGAACTGCGCGAGGCGCTTCGCTTGGCCCAGGCAGAGACGCGGACGACGCTGATCGAGATCGCGGTGCTGCCTGGCACCAATACGGAGGGCTATGAGTCCTGGTGGAACGTAGGCGTCCCTGCGGTCTCAACCGGCGAACGGGTTATGAAGGCCCACGAAGCCATGAACGAGCGGATTCGGCAGGCAAGAGCTTATTAATCGAAACCGGCAACGGGGAGGGATGAGGATGGGTGGTTTTTCTTTTCGCTTAGGGGCGCATCCCATTAATTGGGTGGGGGAAGACGTCAAGGAGCATGGAGCGGACACCACGTATGAACAAATCCTGGATGATATCCAAGCGCTGGGTCTGACGGGAACGGAGATGGGGAGAAAATATCCAACCGAGATCGGCTTGCTGAAGCAGGAGTTGTCCAAACGCGGCATCCAGCTGGTCTCGCAATGGAAGTCGGTGCTCTTCTCCGACCCGGCTTATCGGGAGCAGGAACTGGAGGCATACCGGAAGCATGCCAAGTTTCTGAAAGAGATGGGAGCCGAGGTAATAAGCACGTGCGAAGTTGGCGGTTCCCTGCATTTTGATCCACGCCGCACACCCAACGAACGACAGGTAATTCCTTTGGATGATGCGGGGTGGAGCAGTTTGGTTGAGGGGCTGAATGCCGCTGGCCAGATCGCCCGCGAGTACGGGCTGAAGCTGACCTACCACCACCATGGCGGCACGGTCATTGAAGGATCTGATGAGATCGACAAGCTGATGGAGCTGACCGATCCGGAATCGGTATGGCTGCTGTTTGATACCGGGCACGCGCTGTATGGCGGGGCGGACCCGCTGAACGTGCTTCGCAAACATTATGATCGCATCGCTTACGTGCATTTGAAGGACGTGCGCGACGACAGATTGCGCAAGCTGAAGGAAGCCGGTTCCGACTTCATCACCTGCATTCGGGAAGGCGTATTCACGGTTCCGGGCGACGGTTGCATCGATTTTGGGCCGATCATTGCTGAACTGGTCAGCCGCGGTTACGACGGTTGGGCCATGCTTGAGGGCGAGCAGGATCCTGCAGAGCATCCGCCGCGCGAATATGCAGCGAAGGCACTTGCCTATCTGCACTCGCTCATTCCGATTGAAGGAGGGAAGCCTTCATGACAACGTTAGTTTCGCTGTTCCCGGAGAACCGGAGGTTTGACCTTACGGCGCTTGGACGGCTATGTATTGACCTGAATGCGAACGAAATTAACCGTCCGATGGAGGAGACGGTGACATTCACCAAATATGTCGGAGGTTCGCCCGCGAATATCGCCATCGGCATGAGCCGGCTTGGCCGACGCGTCGCCTTCATCGGTAAATTGGCTGATGATCAGATGGGGCGATTTATTCGAACGTACCTGCAGGAGAACGGCATCGACGACAGCGGCGTCTCGACGGATGACACCGGCGCTGTCACCGGGCTGGCTTTTACGGAAATCAAGAGCCCTACAGATTGCAGCATCCTGATGTATCGGGATCATGTGGCCGATCTGAAGCTGGGGCCGCTGGAGGTGAGCGAGTCGCTGATCGCGGACAGCAAAGCGCTGTTGATCTCGGGAACAGCACTGGCCGCCAGTCCGTCCCGGGAGGCGGTATTCGTCGCTCTGGAATATGCACGGGCTTACGGGACGCCGGTCGCTTTTGATATCGACTATCGGCCTTATACCTGGAAATCGCCGGAGGAGACGGCGGTATACTGCCACCTTGTCGCCGAGAAGAGCGACATTATCCTTGGGACGCGTGAGGAATTCGATAGCATGGAGCGATTCGAGCAGAATGCCGACCGTAGTGACCGCTACACCGCTGCCAAGTGGTTCGAGCGCGGGGCGAAGCTCGTCGTCATCAAGCATGGCAAGGAAGGGTCGATCGCCTATACCCAGGATGGCCTGGAGCATCGCGCTCCGTCGTACCCGGCGAAGGTCATCAAGACGTTTGGGGCCGGCGATGCCTATGCTTCCGGCTTCCTCCACGGACTGATGTCTGGCTGGGACGTTGCTCGGAGCATGGCTTTTGGCGGGGCGGCAGCAAGTATTGTTATCTCGAGTCACAGCTGTTCGGACGCGATGCCCACTGCCGAAGCGGTGGAGGACTATATTCAGCGCTGCGAGCGCGGGGAAATTACAGCCGGTTAACTTGCGAGGCAAGCAGGCTGGCCTATAGAAACGGGGAGAACATGTGCTATGAACTCAACGACGCTAAACAACTGGATCGGCGGACAATGGGTGAAGTCCGCATCTGAAGTAACGGAGGATGTCTACAACCCGGCAACTGGCGAAGTATTGGCGAAGGTGCCGTTGTCTACGCAGGCAGAGGTGGATCAGGCGGTTTCCGCTGCAGCCGAAGCGTTTGCGACGTGGAGCCGGACGCCGGTTCCGCGCCGCGCACGGGTGTTGTTTAAGTACCAACAGCTGCTTGTTGAGCATTGGGAGGAATTAGCCCGCCTGATTACGCAGGAGAATGGCAAGAGCTTTAACGAGGCGCATGGTGAGGTGTTGCGCGGGATCGAATGTGTCGAGTTCGCCGCAGGCGCACCTTCGCTGATGATGGGGAAGCAGCTGCCGGATATTGCCTCGAACCTGGAATCCGGCATGTATCGCTATCCGCTTGGAGTTGTCGGGGGCATCACACCGTTTAATTTTCCGATGATGGTGCCTTGCTGGATGTTTCCGCTCGCCATTGCATGCGGCAATACGTTTGTACTCAAGCCGTCCGAACGGACACCGCTGCTGGCGAACCGGCTGGCGGAACTGTTCCATGAGGCCGGCCTGCCGGCGGGTGTGCTGAACGTCGTCCACGGTGCGCACGATGTCGTAAACGGTTTGCTGCAGCATCCCGGCGTCAAGGCGATCTCGTTTGTGGGCTCACAGCCGGTGGCGGAATATGTCTACAAGACCGGTGCAGCTCACGGCAAACGCGTTCAGGCATTGGCTGGGGCCAAAAACTATACGATCGTCATGCCGGACGCGGATTTGGACCTGGCCGTCAAGGAGATCATCAGCGCGGCGTTTGGCTCTGCGGGCGAGCGCTGCATGGCGTGTGCCGTTGTCGTTGCCGTTGGCGATGTCGCGGACGAACTTGTCGCCAGACTGTCTGCTGCAGCGGATCGGATCAAGATCGGCAACGGCCTTGACGAAGGTGTGCTCCTTGGTCCGGTCATTCGGCAGTCCCACAAGGAACGGACGATTGGCTACATCGAAAGCGGCATTACCGAAGGAGCTGTGCTCGTCCGGGATGGCCGTGAAGATGCGGCGGCGAGCGGCGAAGGCTTTTTCCTCGGACCCACGATCTTTGATCAGGTGAATGGCGAGATGGCGATTGGCCGAGATGAGATTTTTGCGCCGGTCTTGTCGGTCATGCGGGCGAAGACATTGGAGGAAGCGATCGAACTCGCCAACCGCTCGGAGTTCGCGAACGGTGCTTGTCTGTTCACAAGCAGCGGCGCCAACGTGCGGACCTTCCGCGAGACCATTGACGCCGGGATGCTGGGTATTAATTTGGGCGTGCCTGCCCCGATGGCGTTCTTCCCGTTCTCCGGTTACAAGAAGTCGTTCTACGGCGACTTGCATGCGAACGGCACAGACGGGGTCGAATTTTATACGCGCAAAAAAATGGTGACCGCTCGCTGGTTGTAACCAAGCTGAAGCTAAGTGGGAGGAACGACATGGATAAATTAAGAATCGGCGTCATCGGCGCCGGGAGAATCGGCAAAATTCACGCGGACAATCTCAAAAGACTGCCGCAAGCAGAGGTCATCGCGATCAGCGACTTGTATGCGGACGCCGAATTGGAGAAGTGGGCACGGGAGAGGGAGATTCCGCTCGTCACGAACGACAGCGACGCGATGATTCAACATCCCGACATCGATGCGGTATTCATCTGCTCGTCCACAGACAGCCATGTTCCGCTCATCAAGAGCGCTGCAAGAAACGGTAAGCATATTTTTTGTGAAAAGCCAATCAGCATGGATATCCGTCAGACGGAGGAGGCGCTGGAGGAGGTGCGCCGTGCCGGCGTGAAGCTGCAGGTGGGCTTCAACCGCCGGTTCGATCACAATTTCCGCCGCGTCCGCGAGCATGTCGAGTCGGGGGCAATCGGTGACGTACATCTTATTAAAATTACGTCCCGCGATCCGAGTCCACCTCCGGAAGCCTACATCGCAGTGTCCGGCGGCATTTTCATGGACATGATGATCCATGACTTCGACATGGCGCGCTATTTGTCCGGCAGCGAGGTGGTGGAGGTGTCCGCGCAAGGCGGGGTGTTAATTGATCCCGCATTTGCGAAATACGACGATGTTGATACGGCGATCGTGACGTTGCGCTTCGCCAATGGGGCGCTGGGCGTGATCGACTGCAGCCGTCAAGCGGCGTACGGTTACGATCAACGTGCAGAAGCGTTTGGATCGCTGGGTGCAGCATTTGCTGACAACGACTACGCCAATACGGTGGTGTTGAGCACATCGTCAGGCGTACAGAGCGATAAGCCGTTGTACTTCTTCCTCGAGCGGTACAACGAGGCGTACATTTTGGAGACGCAGCAATTTATTGACTGCGTGTTAAGCGGCACACCGGTTCCAGTTGACGGTGAGGACGGGTTGCAGGCGGAACGGATCGCTCGGGCGGCGAAGCTGTCGCTTCAGGAGCGCCGGATCGTCAAGCTGTCGGAGCTGGATCTTGCTGGATCGGTCCATGCTGAACGCGAAGGGAGATGAGAGGATGTCAAATCTAATCGTTCGTCCTGAGAAGGGAGGGCCGGGCCAGCATCCGCTGCTGTCGGTGACGCCGGAATCCGCCGGTTGGAGCTATGTCGGGTTTGAGGTGTACCGGCTGAAGCCTGGGGAGACCATTGAACGGAGTACAGAGGATCGGGAATACTGCTTGGTGATTATAGAAGGGAAAGCCCATGTATCAACGGCGGAGACAAGGTGGGAGTCGGTTGGCGAGCGGTTGAGCGTATTTGAGCGGATTCCTCCGTATGCGGTCTATGTGCCGGGCGGCAACCGATACGAAGTTGAAGCGGTAACCGAGTTGGAGCTGGGGGTCTGCCATGCTCCGGATCGGAAGAGCGGTCATCCGGCCCGTTTGATTGGGCCAGAGGATATGGACAGCGAAGTCCGGGGAGAAGGGGCAACGCAGCGGTATATTCATCACATTTTGCCGGAACAGCAGCCTGCGGATAGCTTGCTCGTTGTTGAGGTGTTTACGCCTGCGGGACATTGGTCCAGCTATCCCCCGCACAAGCATGACCAGGATGCCTTGCCGGATGAAGCGCTGCTGGAGGAGACGTATTATTATCGGGTGAACCCGCCACAGGGGTTTGCCGTTCAACGTGTGTACACGGATGACCGGTCGCTTGATTCAACGATGGCGATAAGAAACGGCGAGACGGTGCTCGTACCAAAGGGCTATCATCCGGTGTCTGCACCTCCCGGTTACGATGTCTATTACCTCAACGTCATGGCTGGTCCCGTCCGAACCTGGAGGATCCGCAACGATCCGGAACACGCATGGACGCTTGAATCGGCAGGAATGCGCCAGACTCAACCCGATTGAACATTTGCAAAGGCAAATGAATCGTCGGATAATAGCTCCATAGAGAGCGGTAACGCTCGGACTACTATCCGATAATAAATGAGGTTGTTTATGAAAGGGACTACGATTTACGACGTTGCCAAAGAAGCGGGCGTGTCGATTGCGACGGTCTCCAACGTGATTAACGGCAAAGGCAACGTGGGCAAGAAGAAGCGGGAAGAAATCTTTAAGGTAATGGAGCGACTTCAATACAAGCCCAGCGTCATCGCATCCGCTTTGATGGGGAAGAAGACGTATACCCTGGGGCTGCTGATCCCGGATGTGTCGAACCCGTTCTTCTCCGAAATCGCCCGGGCTGTGGAAGATATGGCTCATGAGGAAGGGTACAGCGTCATTGTATGCAGCACCGATAATAACGACGAACGCATCGAGAAATACATCAAGCTGCTGGAGCAAAAAAGCGTGGACGGCCTGCTGATCGGCACCGGCGTTGAGAACGCCAACATTATTGCGCAACTGTCCGAAAATTCCGTTCCGATCGTAATGATCGCGCGGGAGGCGTCGGATATCAATGTGCATCGTGTGCTGACGGACGACTTTAAGGGCGGTTCGCTGGCGGCGGGGCATCTTCTGCAACTTGGCCATGAGCATGTTGCTATCTTGTCGGAGAGCACGAAGTTCAGCAGCAGTAAGGAGCGTGTGAGAGGGTTCCGGTTTGCGTTGTTCGAGGCCGGAAAGACGCTGGACGACGAGCGGATCGTTGCCTGCCAATCCACGATCATGGACGGCAAGCGAGCAGCGACGACGCTGCTTACGGGGCCTAATCCGCCGACAGCGATCTTCTGCTGCAACGATATGCTGGCGATCGGTGCGCTGCAGGCAGCTAGGGAATGCGGTGTCCGCGTCCCGGAGCAGCTGTCGATCATCGGCTTCGACAACACGATTTTGTCAACGGTCACGAATCCGACGCTGACCACGATCGCCCAGCCGACGGACGAAATGGCGAAACTGGCCTTTGGCTTGCTTCTCTCTTCGCCGGACGAAGGGAGCGAGGACATCAAGCAACGCATCGTGATGGAACCCAAGCTGATCGAACGGGAATCTACGGGACCTGTGCAACACGAAGCTGCCGGCTGTTAAGGCCGGCTCGCAGCATCGTGCCGCAGGTATGCCGCTTCTTTGCAACCGTATCGCAGTTCTTACCTACCAACGCTTTAGTCATCCTTGTCCTAAATTCCACACAACCAACGCATATAAATCCATCGTAATCATTACTCACCGTTGCATCTATCCAGATACCAGCACTACCTCCAAACACAGCTCTTACCGCCAAAAATCAGGACTCATCTTCGCAAGAAATTGAATAAAAAACTCTTCAGATATGGGACCGATATACAACTGCAACTTCAGATTTCCAACTTTTTCATCCGAAACAATATTAAGCGCTTACAAAATGGAGGGCGGAAATCTCGTGTCCATGGGTGATAGGCGCCATGGGAAGCCGCTGATTCTTGCGGGGGGGGGTGAGGCCGGGGCACTTGGAGTGCCAAATGACAGCCAGAAGGGCAGAACAGGATGCCAAATCATTAATGGAGGGGTTAATCGTGAAAAAGTCCGGAATGTTAGGGACGCTTCTTTTAACGATAGCTGTCATTTTCGCAGGATGCGACGGGAATAATGCGGCGGCGCCCGATGCAGCGAAGTCCAACAATTCATCGAAGGGCGAACAGTCGAAGCCCGTGGCAGGCGGAGTCAACACGGACAGCAAGGAAGCTCCCGAGCTCGCGAAACTCGTGGCAGAGGGCAAGCTGCCGAAGCTGGAGGAGAGACTCCCGAAGGCTGAAGACATCATGGTCGAGCCGGTCGTGGAGGAACTTGGTCAATACGGTGGAGACTGGACGATGGCCTGGACGGGGCCGGGCGATAAATGGGCTGTCGGGCAGCCAACAGAGGAGGCGTTGTTCCGCTTCAATGCGGACGGCACCGGGGTGGAGCCTAACGTAGCGAAGAGCTACGAAGTGAACGAGGACTCTACGGTGTTTACGATCCATCTGCGGGAAGGCATGAAATGGTCGGACGGCGTGCCATTTACAGCCGATGATGTGTTGTTTTATTGGGAGCACATGCTGACCAAAGAAACGTTTGGCAAAAAGATCTATGACGCCTATTACTCGGTAGATCCAGTCACAGGCGAAAGAGCGCTCGCAGAAGTGAAGAAGGTCGACGACTACACCTTCACAGTGACGCACAAGTATCCGAATGTACAGTTCCTTGAGCGGGTTGCGATTGATAATAAGTGGTTTTTTGCACCGGCGCACTTCCACAAGACGATCCTTCCAGAGTTTGTTGGCGAGGCGAAAACAGCCGAAATCGCCAGGGAGTGGGGCTATGAGGATGTGAAGGCGTTCCTCGTCGACACCGGCTACTATTACTGGCTGCATCCGCAAATTCCAACGCTGCGCCCTTGGGTTGCCGCCACGGATCCAAACAGCGACCAGTTCGTGATGGAGCGTAACCCCTATTATTGGAAAACTGACGCCGAAGGTCGTCAACTGCCTTACTTGGATCGCATTGTCGTGACCAAGATTCAGGATCCGAGCCAGATTTTGCTTGGTACGCTGGCTGGCAACTACAATCTGGCAACCTTCGGGGCTAAAGACTTTACGATTCTGAAGGAAAACGAGAAGAAGGGCGATTTCCGCGTATTGCAATGGACCCAACCCAGCTGGACGAGTGCGGGGATTCAGCTCAATCAGACGACGAAAGATCCGAAGCTGCGCGAGCTGTTCCGGGATATTCGTTTCCGCGAGGCGCTGTCGATCGGGGTGGATCGCAACGAGATCACCGAAATCGTGACGAACGGCATCGCCGACCCGGTGCAAGCGTCCGTTCCTGAAGGAGTGTTCGGATACCAAGAGGGCTGGGCGCAGAAATGGTCGGAGTATGATCCCGAGCGCGCGAACCAGTTGCTGGATGAAATCGGCCTAAAACGCGGCAAGGACGGCTTCCGCACGTTCCCGGACGGCTCGGATCTGACCTTAACGGACATCGAATCCAGTACAAACGCCGACTCCTTCTTGGAACTTTTGAAGAAGTATTTTGAGGATATGGGACTCAAGTTCAATGTGAAGGTTGTCGAATCCGGTGCATATAACGATCTGAAATATGCCAACGAGGTCCCGATAAACACGGAAGCGATTTCTGTCGTGAACATCTCGTTCCGCCCAGATACGCTTGTGCCGCTGCGTGTGATCACACCGTGGTTTGGTCATTACGGTCTGTATACGGAGTCCGGCGGCAAAGAGGGCTTTAAGCCGGAAGGGGATGTCGCCAAAATTTTGGATCTTTGGGCACAGCTCAAGGCTAGCAATTCCAAGGATGACATCAATCGCATTGCGAATGAAATCTACAAGGTTCATATGGATAATCAGTGGGTCATCGGTTACGCCGGACCAACGCCAGCGCTGGTTGTCGCCAGCAACAAGATGCGAAATGTTCCGGAGAAAGCAGTGTGGGCCGACGAATTCCGTTCCTTAGGACACGGGCATCCGGCGCAGTTTTTCCTGAAGCAGTAACTCGGTAGGGAGTCGGCGGCGGGGAATGAAGGACTCCCCGTGCCGTTCTTCCATCCTGAAGGCACGCGTTAATCGCATTGGAGGGGACTGATGACAGATGCTTCAATATATACTCAAGCGGATTGTATTGGCCATTCCGGTCGTGATCCTGATTTCGTTCATCGTCTTCTATATTATTCAGCTTCCTCCCGGGGACTACGTGTCCACCTATGCGGCGCAAATGGCAGCCGCGGGCGACAACATGACGGCGGAGGAAATGGAGGAGATGAGGGAAAATCTGGGGCTTAGCGGACCCGTATACGAGCAGTATGCGGTCTGGATCAAAAAAATCGTGCTGCACGGTGATTTTGGCTTTTCCTTTAGCTACAACAAACCGGTGTTAGACGTGATTAAGCAGTATATGGGGCTGACGTTGGTGGTCTCGTTTGTCACGTTGTTTTTTCACTATATCGTTGCGATTCCGATTGGCATTTATACCGCGGTTAAACAGTATTCCGCCGGGGACTATTTCTTCTCAGGTCTCAGTTTTATCGGCATGGCGACTCCCAACTTCCTGCTGGCTATCATTCTGATGTTCTTCTCGTACAAATGGTTTGGGGACCCGCTGCTTGGACTGTTCTCGCCCGAGTACGTCAATGCGCCGTGGTCGATGGACAAAGTGGTGGATTTGATGAAGCATTTGATCATCCCTGTGATCGTCATCGGGATTGCGCATACCGCGGATTTGATCCGCGTCATGAGAGGCCAGATGCTCGATGAGCTGAACAAGCCGAGCATCGTCACCGCCCGCGCCAAGGGCGTATCCAATCTGAAAATCCTGTTCAAATACCCGACGCGCTCTGCCTTGAACCCTATCGTAAGCACGCTGGGCTGGTCATTGTCCTCGATTTTTACCGGTTCGACCATTACCGCGATCGTACTGAACCTGCCGATCCAGGGACCGGTCATGTACAAAGCGCTGCTGAGCCAAGATATGTACCTGGCCGGGACATGGCTGTTGTTTATGGCGCTGCTCACCGTGTTGGGGACGTTGATCTCGGATATTTTGCTGGCTTGGCTTGATCCGAAAATTCGTACAGAGTTCAGAGGTAATTGACTATGAACCCATCGACGATATTTAAGAAAAAAACTCCGACAAACAACAAAGTATCGAGGCCGGCGAAGCGGAAAAACAACATTGATCTGAACTACAGCTCGCAATGGAAGCTGATGTATCTGCGGTTTAAGAAGCACAAGCTGGCCCGGATCAGCCTGGTCATTCTCGGAGTTCTGTATCTTGTCGCGTTGTTCGCTCAATTTATTGCACCTTACAGTCTGCAAAGCTATGACAGTAAATACGTCAATGCGCCGCCGACGTTGCTGCGTTTCGTTGACGCCGAGGGTAAGTTCCATCTACGCCCGTTTGTCTATGAATTAAAGTCTGATCGGGACCCGGAGACGATGCGCAAAATCTTCGTGAACAACGAGGAGAAGACCTATCCGCTGCAGCTGTTCGTCAAAGGGGAAGAATACAAGTTTCTTGGATTGTTCCGTACCGACATTCACCTGCTGGGGGTGGAACAGCCGGGCCGGATCTTCCTGCTAGGCACGGATGGGATGGGGAGGGATTTATTTTCCCGTATCGTCCTGGGCAGTCAAATCTCGCTGTCGATCCCGCTGGTCGGGGTGGGGATCAGCTTCGTGATCGGCCTCATCCTGGGCGGCATCTCCGGTTACTTCGGCGGCTGGATTGATTCGCTAATCCAACGGATCATCGAGATTATCCGCTCATTCCCGACGCTTCCGCTGTGGATGGCGTTATCGGCGGCGATTCCGCCGCGCATTCCGGTGGTGACGATGTATTTTTACATCGTAATTATCTTTGCGTTGATCGGCTGGACCGATCTGGCACGCGTTGTCCGGGGCAAGTTCATCTCGCTGAAAAATGAAGATTACGTCATCGCCGCCAAAATTGCCGGAGTCAGCGACGCCAAAATCATTATCAAGCATTTGCTGCCCGGATTTATCAGCTATCTCGTTGTGGCGACGACGCTGGCGATTCCCGGCATGATTCTCTCCGAGACGGCCATGAGCTTCCTTGGGCTGGGTATCCGCTCTCCGGCGACTAGCTGGGGCGTATTACTGCAGGAAGCCCAGCAGATTGAGAACGTCGCTTTGTATCCGTGGAAGTTGTTCCCGCTGGGGATCGTGATTCTTACCGTGCTGACTTACAACTTCCTAGGTGACGGGATGCGGGATGCCGCCGATCCGTACAAGAAATGATCTGACGATACTATGAAGCGAGCGAGGTGACCGTATGACAACACAAACCTTAGTCGAGCAGCCGCTGCTCTCGGTACGAAACTTGAAGATCCGCATCATCCAGATGGACAACGGCGTCATGCATGCTGTTGACGGGGTTGATTTTGATATCTATAAAGGGAAGACCTTAGGGCTCGTAGGTGAGTCCGGCTGCGGAAAAAGTCTTACCAGCCGCTCGCTCATCAACCTGAATCCGAAGGAATGCGAGACGACGGGCTCGATTGTCTACCGTCCAACCGACACCAAGGAAGGGAAGGAGGTTGACATCCTCTCCCTTGAACCCAATGGCAAGGCTATCCGCTCCATTCGCGGCCGCCGCATCTCCATGATCTTTCAAGAGCCGATGACGGCCTTCTCTCCGATGTATACGATCGGTAATCAGATTGTGGAAGCGATTCGGATACACCGGACGAAGGATAAGAAGGAAGCCAAAAAAATCGCGCTCGAAATGCTATCCAAGGTCGGCATTTCGGACGAGGAGAAGCGGTTCGATCAATATCCGCACGAGTTTTCGGGAGGCATGCGGCAGCGCGCGATGATCTCGATGGCGCTGTCGTGCAACCCCGAGCTCTTGATCGCCGACGAGCCAACGACAGCGCTGGATGTGACGATTCAGGCGCAGGTGCTTGAACTGATGCGGGCGCTTCAGCAGGAATTTGGCATGTCGATTTTGCTCGTCACGCACGACCTTGGCATCATCGCTCAAATGTGTGACGAGGTCGCGGTGATGTACCTTGGCAAGATCGTCGAGCAGGCGCCGGTGAAGGAATTGTTCCGCAATCCCAAGCATCCGTACACCAAAGGCTTAATGCGATCGATGCCGCGGCTTGGGGGCGGCAAGGAGAAGCGCCTCGAGTCCATCGAAGGCTCGGTGCCGATGGCGATCGACATGCCGCCGATGTGCGGCTTCTATGAACGCTGCAAGGACCGCATCGAAGGGGTCTGTAATGCGGCCGCCGTGCCGATGACATCGATCTCTGAAGGGCATTCGGTCAGATGCTTCCTGTATTCGGAACCGCAAGGAGGCGAAACGCCATGACCAACGCGCTGCTTGACGTCGTCGGGTTAAACAAAGAATTTCAGGTTAAGCCGAAGTCAGCGAGGATCTTTGCGAAGCCAACAAAGGTCCAGGTCCTGAATGACATCTCGTTTGAGATGTACGAAGGAGAGACGCTAAGTATCGTTGGGGAATCAGGCTGCGGCAAAACGACGCTAGGTCGTTGTCTGGTCCGAGGGATTCCCGCTACCTCCGGGCAAGTCATTTACCGTACTGAGGAGGATGAACGCGTTGACTTCTTGAAGTTAAAGGGGAAGGAAGCCAAGCGGCTGCGCAGAGATATCCAGATGATTTTTCAGGATCCGTATTCTTCCCTTAGCCCGCGCATGAGCGTGTTCGATATTATTTCGGAGCCGCTCGTTGCGAACTTCAAGCTGAGTCGAGATGAAGTTGAGGAGAGAGTGAAGGATATCGCGGAAAAAGCTGGCCTCAACCCCAGTTACCTGCGCCGCTACCCGCACGCGTTCTCCGGCGGCCAACGGCAGCGGATCGCGATCGCTCGTGCACTGATCATGAAGCCGCGGCTCATTGTCTGCGATGAGGCGGTGTCCGCGCTGGACGTGTCCATCCAAGCGCAGATCATTAATCTGCTTAAGGATCTGCAGGAACAGTTCAAGATTACGTACTTATTTATCTCGCACGACTTATCCATTGTGCAGAACATATCAGATCGTGTGGCCGTCATGCACTTGGGACGTATTGTGGAGTTGGCGCCAACCAAGGAGCTGTTCGAGGCTCCCAAGCATCCATATACGGAAGCCTTGATGTCGGCCGTGCCGCAGCCTGATCCGGAAGCGAACCATAGCCGGATCATTTTGGAAGGAGAGGTGCCAAATCCGGCCCATCCGCCAAGCGGCTGCCATTTCCATCCGCGTTGTGCTTACCGGACCGAGAAGTGTATGCAGCAATCGCCGGAACTGCGAGAGATTAACAGCGGCCATTCTGTGGCCTGCCACTATGCAGAACAATTAAATTTAAGAGGTGTAACGATATGATTGTTGAACATGCCCCAGCAAATCCGAATCCGAGAAAGCTCATTATTTTCCTGGATTGCGGGGATACGATTATTGACGAAAGCTCGGAGACTCGAGACGAGGAGGGCATCGTACTGGACGGCCGGGTCATTCCCGGCGCGGACGTGATGGTCAAGACATTGGCGGAGCGGGGATTTCGGCTGGCTATCGTCGCCGACGGCGCCGCGCAGTCCTTCAAAAACCTGCTGACCCGAAACGGGATCTATGAATGCTTCGAGACGCTGATCTATTCCGAGAACATCCGGGCCACGAAACCCAGCCCAAGGATGTTCAAGGCCGCGATGGGCGCCATGGAGTTGGAGGAAGCCGATATCCCCCGAATCATTATGGTCGGCAACAACCTCAGCCGCGACGTGAAAGGAGCGAACGCACTCGGCATTACGAGCGTGTTCCTCAGCTGGACGCCGCGTTATCCGAAGACGCCGGCAGACGATTCGGAGATTCCGCGTTACACGATTAAGACTCCTCTTGAGTTGATCGAGCTGGCAGAAAAATTGGATAGACAACTGTCCTCGTGATGAAAAAAGCGGGACGCAGCGGAGCTATTCCGCTGCGTCCCGTTTTTGGTTTTAACGATCGGTTTAGTGGCCCGCACTCAACGCAGCGTTGCGGCCGGCCGTATATCCGGTTGAGAAAGCTGCCGTAATGTTATATCCGCCGGTATAGCCGTGAACGTCCAGAATTTCTCCGCAGAAATAAAGTCCTGGCATCAGCTTCGATTGCATCGTTCTAGGATCGATTTCTTTTATATTCACACCGCCGCCCGTTACGAAGGCTTCTTCAATCGATAACGTTCCGTAGACCCGAATCGGGAAACGTTTAACCAACTGGGCAAATTGCAGCCACTTTTGCTTTGGAATATTCGCGTAAGTCAGGAGAGGGTCTAATTCGGCTTTTTGCAGCAGGATCGGGATGATTTTCTCTGGCAAATACGTTTTTAATACGTTTTTAATTGATTTTTTGGGATCTTGTTCCGCAAGCTGCAGCGTTTCGTTGTAGACTTCATCCTTCGTTTTATCAGGAGTAAAGTCAATGGAAACTTCAATATTGCCAGTGCCAAACTGCTTTAGCGCTTTGACGACGAACTGGCTGCACCGTAAAGCAATTGGTCCTGATATCCCGAAGTGTGTAAACAGCATATCGCCATAGTGCTCGATCAGCTTCTTGCCCTTAGGGTTCCATACGGAAAGGGAGACGTTTCTTAAGGACAGCCCTTGCAGCTCCTTGCTTTGGATAAAGGGTTCATTCGAAGTAAGCGGAACTTCGGTCGGGAACAGTTCAGTAATCGTGTGACCAGCTTTCTCTGCCCAGGCATATCCGTCGCCGGTCGACCCGGTTTGTGGTACGGATTTGCCTCCCACAGCGACAATCACCGCGTGACTCTCCAATACTTCTCCGGTTTTTAATTTGACGCCTACGGTTCGACCATTATCATAAAGCACTTCCGCTACGGGACTGTTGACCCGGATTTGCACGCCTTGCGAGCGCACTTGGTTGATCAGCGCATCGACCACGGTTTTGGCTTTATCAGAGACAGGGAACATTCGCCCGTTATCTTCCTCTTTGAGCTTAATTCCAAGTCCTTCAAAGAAAGCGATAATCTCTTTATTGCCGAACGTGCTTAAAGCACTGTAGAGGAAACGGCCGTTGCCGGGAATAAACTGGATGAGCTCATCCAACTCCTTGTTGTTGGTGACATTACATCTTCCGCCGCCGGAGATGCCTAATTTCCGTCCTAACTTGTCTCCCTTGTCCACTAAAAGAACTTTTGCACCCTGCTCACTTGCCGCGATGGCGGCCATCAGACCGGAGGGGCCGCCGCCGATGACGATGACATCTGCTTTTTTCATGTAGATATCCTCTCTATTTGTACTATTCTTACTATTTAATAAATCATGAATTATTGTAAAACTTTGTCGGCTATGATTTAATCGAAACTAGAGTTGTATTCTTCCGCCAGAGGAGGGAGAACGTGGATGTTGTTAAAGAGATCCTGCTTCAAGTGCTGATCGCCAGCTTGCCTGCATTCCTATTTCCTTTGACGTTTGAGAGGACCAGCAGTTGCTGGCCTCATCACAACCGTAGCACTGAGGGACATCCTTACGCCGTTGGCTTAATGTATACCTGTTTATCCAGCATGTTGCTTTGTGATATCTTTGCCTCGCGGTTATGGGAAGTCTTCCCTTTGAATTTCGGAATTTTGCCTTTGTTTGCGCTCATGTTGTATGGTCGGTTCCGGAACGGGGTTGCATTAGCTCTGCTGCAGATTATCCTTCATCCTCTGTTTGCAGTAAATTACACCCTTATCGGGTTTATCATGGAGACAGGGTTACTCCTGTATCCTTTTGTTCTGCTTACTTCCCGCTATTTCAAAAGAACCAGTCGCCAGGGCAAAGTGGCCATCCTTTCTCTCTACTTTATGAGCGGAGAGACGATGATTGGCATGTCTCCATTTTTGACCGGTAGTCTATCATTTCATTCAGACCTCAATGCTCTAACGAATGAATTCATTAATGTGTTAGTCACGATGGTGGTCGGCAGCTTGTTCGTTTACATGATCGAAAGTACCCTGGAGAAGGAGAAGCTGCGCGGCCAAGTGATGCAGCTGTCTCGCGAATACTTCCGCGAAGCCGAGAAGCTGCAGCAAATGATGGACGCCGCTCCGTTGGGCATCGTGCTGCTGGATCAACAAGGTTATATTATATCGATAAATGAAACGTTTCTCCAACTCTATCGGACGTACCAAAAAGAGCCGAACGAATCGCGACGCGAGGATCTGCTGCTGTGCCGGTTGAGCGATGTGCTCAGCGGCGTGCCGATTGAGTCCATCGCCTCCCGAGTCGAGCAGTCGCTCGAAGGGCAAACGAAAGTGACCGACTTGATCAAAGCGGATAATCATATTTATTTTACCAGTACGTCTCCGATTCAAAAAAGCAAATCCAACGAAGTGATCGGTGCGGTAGCTATCGTTCAGGATATCACCGAACTGGAAACGCTGCGGATGGAGCTGAACCATGTGGAGCGGCTGAGTCTGGTGGGTCAGATGGCTGCCGGGATCACGCACGAAATCCGCAATCCGATGGCAGTGGTACGGGGCTTCCTGCAGCTCATGCGCGAGAAAAGCCCGCCAACGTTGGATCATTACTACCGCATCGTGATGGAAGAACTTGATCGGGCGAATGGCATCATCAATGACTTTCTTTCCCTGGCGCAGAATCGTCCGGTTGAAAGCGAGAAATGCCATCTCCACGATATCATTAAGGAACTGACGCCGTTGCTTTGGGCAGATGCGAACCTCCGCGGTCAAACGATTGAGGTCAAGCTGGATGATTCCATGCCGGAATTGTTGCTGAATGCCAAAGAGATCAAGCAGCTGATCTTAAATCTGTCGCGTAATGCGATGGAGGCGATGACCGAAAAAGGGCAGCTCACTATAGAGACCCGCGTTACTAATCAGGGGGGCCTCCTGATGGTCAGCGACACAGGGCCTGGGATTCCTTCCGGGCAGCGAGAGAAGCTGTTTGAGCCATTTTTTACGACGAAAGCGAAGGGAACAGGGCTGGGGCTGGCGTTATGCCTTAGCATCGTCGAACGCCACGGCGGCAAAATTACCGTCGATTCAACAGAGGGTCAAGGCACAACCTTTACCGTTCTTTTCCCACTCTCTTAAGTCGGGGTTGGGTCATTTGACGTCGATCAGCAGAGTTGCTTTCCTTCCCTATGAATGTATAATTAAATTAATCTGGCTAAGAGCGAGGCGATTGCGAGAGCTCAAAATAGAGCCATGTGATTATGCATAAGGAGTGATGGGTAATGTCGATGTCATTTGACCAATATATGAGAGACATGGTACAACCGATGAGAGACGAATTAACCGTGCTGGGGATTCAAGAGCTGCGTACGCCGGAGGAAGTCGAAGAACAGTTGCCTAATGCGAAAGGCACTGCGCTGGTCGTTGTCAATTCCGTTTGCGGATGCGCAGCGGGACAATGCCGCCCGGGCGTAGCAAAGGCGTTGCAGCATGATGTGACACCGGACCACTTGTTTACCGTGTTTGCCGGTCAAGATAAAGAAGCTACGGCGAAAGCACGCGAATATTTCGCACCGTATCCGCCGTCTTCGCCTTCGATCGCTTTGATGAAGGACGGCGAGCTCGTCCATTTCATCGAACGTCACCAAATTGAAGACCGTTCGGCTGAAGAAATCGCCGCTGATCTGACCAGCGCGTTCGACCGCTTCTGCCGATAAGCTGTAGCGGCCGTTAATCAGTCGCTTTCGCCCCGCCATCCAGCTTGTCTGGATGGTTTGGGGCGTTTTTCGATTTAGGGCATACTACTGACATGAAATGTTATATCTTGGATGTGGAGGGATTTAAGATGAGTTTGCAGCAGGAAATCATTAAACGGCTTGGGGTTAAACCTGTCATTGATGTGGATGAGGAAATTCGCCGTCGGGTTGACTTTTTGAAGGAGCAGGTCAAAGCGGCACGCACGACCGGTTTATTAATCGCGATCAGCGGCGGGATTGATAGTGCAGTAACCACCGGCTTGTGTAAACGGGCAACGGACGAGCTGACGCAGGAGACCGGCCAACCATACATGACACTGGGCGTATTCCAGCCTTACGGGAAGCAGGAGGACATCGAGCACAGCTACGAGGTGGCCAAGGCGTTTGGCCTTGAACATACCGTGGAGACGAATATTGAGGAAGCCGTAGATGAAATCGCCCTCGAAGTCGAGCACAGCCTGAAAAATATCGGGCAATCCCGTCACCTCAGCCCGCAAGGCAAAGGTAACGTGAAAGCACGGACCCGGATGGTCATGCAATATGCGCTGGCTTTTGAGCTGAACCTGCTCGTTGTGGGTACCGACCATGCGTCAGAAGCAATTACCGGCTTTTACACCAAATGGGGGGATGGAGCCGTTGACGTGACGCCGCTCAGCTCGCTGAACAAACGTCAAGTCCGTCAGCTTGCCGTCCGCCTCGGCGTACCGCAAAGCGTAATCGACAAGGCGCCAACCGCTGGTCTGTGGGAAGGACAAACGGACGAGAAGGAGCTCGGAATCAGCTACGAAGATAACAGCGATTATCTGGAAGGCAAGCAGATCGATCCAGCCGTCCAAGAGCGCCTAGAGGCCTTCTACCGTAAGACCGAGCACAAACGCAGCCCAATCCCAGGCATTTAATTCAACATAGGCGCAGGAGTGTCGTTGTGTGATAGGCATGGACTCAAACGGCACGCCATCGCCAATTAAAGTTATCGCCACCCTCAACGCGTTACGCGGGCCCGGGCGCTATTGCCCGGAGCCCGCTTTTTTTCAGGAAAAGTGTACGCAGCTAGTATTCCGGCCGCCCTCTTTCAATGATTATCCCGTTGCCTCAGGAGGTGAGTGAAACAAAGTAGCAGATCTGCACGGCAGTAGTTATTACTAGCAAGGGAAATTGGTAGCAATAAGAAATTGCAAGAAAATCAATGGGTTGAGATCGTTTCAACAGGGGGACTCTGGCCTCTTCTCTCTTCGCCACCCTCTTTTGATGATTATCCCGTTGAGTCAGTTAGTGGAATGGAAGAAAGAGAAGGGATGGGAGTAGACGCGCCAGTACTTCCATTAGTATCATTAGTAACTCACTCGTATACAATAAGCATCGAGCAAGTATTTAAGAATCAGTTAGAACAAGCATCGAATAAACATCGAATAAACATCGAACAAGTACTAGCAAGCACTAGTAAGTATCTAAATAAGTATCTAATAAGTAACCCATTAGCCCCCTTACGATCATAATCACATAACTGTCCACGAGCATTACAGCACCACATTAGCACCTAGCCAGCATCTCATCTAGTGTCTCATTGCCGCCTCATTATGACCCCAGTCGTATCTCGATAGCATATTAATTTTACGCCGCTGTTACTAGGAACAGTTTCCGATGATGTGCGTTCTGATGGCGTTTGATTAACTGGCGGTAAGGGATTGCAGGAATGGATACACACATCTGCAGCAGGGAAAAGCGCATTTCTTGTTCGGAATCTGACATACGTAGGTAACGGCGGACGGTGTATTCATTCAAATAGGCTTGCAAATGGGTTAGCCCCAAGGCAACATAGGTACGTTTCAGCGAATTCCACGCCGCTCTAACTTCTTTGCGCAAAGGCATATACAGTCGAAATGCCAAAGGGAATGACTGAACGGTAGAGCTAGGGACATCGATATGTTTATGGATGAACGCGGCGACATCGTGCTTGTTGGCTCGTTGTCCGTCTCCTCTTTTATGTGAAATCAATTGGATCTTTACTCGCTCCGGCTCGCCAGACTCCTTGACGGTGCATCCGGCGACAACCGGGGTAGCATAAGGCTGAGCCGCCGGATGATAGCGTAACGAATCATAAGCATATTGATCGCAGTTGACCTTCACATCTCCAGAGAGCAGTTCCCGGGCATCGCATTCGCCGAGGGTATGACGGATTTTGTGCAGCATGAGCCAGGCGGTCTTGTAGGTCACTTCAATGACCTGACTCAACCGCAGCGCTGAGATGCCATCGGGGAGCAGGAACAACTCGAGGGCACGAAACCACTTTACCAAAGGCAGATGGGTTCTTTCAAAAATCGTACCAACCAAAGGCGACGCTTGATAGCCGCATCGTCCACACTCGAACAAAGGAAGTCGCCGGGTGGACAGGCGGGTGCACTCCGTATAAGCACAACGCGGGCAAACGAAGCCATTTGGCCACTTCATCGCGATGATGGCCTCTATGCAATCACCCTCGCTTTGAAAGCGGCTGCTAACAGTTTGAAACAGCTCCGTATTCATACCAAGCTCCATGTCCGATCCCTCCAACTCAAATTCCGCATCCTAATAATACGTACATATGTTCCCTTTTTTTCATTATATCAAACATACGTTCTGTATACAAGAAAAAAATCCCAAAAAATTATTACTATATAAAAATCTTCTCCCAGAGGAGCTTATTTCACTTTTCGTCCCATGTAACTCCTAATTCTGAGCAAAAGGGATAGCCTTGTGCAGAGAACTTGTGCAGAGAAGCGGTAGAAAGCCCTTCTTTCCACGATCCTTCCGTTCTGAGTTAAAGGGATATTCACGTAAAGTGACACACGAGAGGATCCCTATCACGACCTTGTCACACTGAGTTAAAGGGATAATCATGGAAAGAGGTGGCACGAAGGGCTTCTATCTGGAACCCTAATTCTGAGTTAAAGGGATATTCACGTAAAGTGGGCGTAACGAGAGGATCCCTACCTTGATCTTGTTATTCTGAACCCAAGGGATAATCATACAAAAAAGCAGCAGGAAGGACTCCAACCTAACCCCTGCATTTCTGAGTCAAAGGAATAATAGTGTAAAGAGGTGTAGCAAGAGGAGCTCCTCCTTTAAAGATTTAATTACGAAAGGCAGCAAGGTCCGCGAGGTCCGCAATGGGACGCTGATTTTTTTTGCAAATTGAGTGGGGTTGGGCTTAGGTCTAGCAGTGATCCTGGTCTTGAGACTGTGGCGGAATTGGGATAGAGGGGTATAATGGCAGGGAAACCCAGTGAGATTCCTAGGAATGCGATGTTCACGAGATCTTGCATGAGTTGTAAAATGTGCCTAACTTGAATCTCTTTGCGACTTTGTTCGTATATATAACATGATTCTAGTCTTACATATTTATGGGATGGAACAATGTTGGGAGATTTGAGGAGGGAGTTTCTATGAAAAACGTGTTTACGATTTTTACAGCTCCGGTGGAAACGTTCAGGCGGGTGCGGGAGAGTAAGACCGCTTGGCTCTTTGCGCTTGCGGCAATGATCATTGTTTCCGTTGTCGTGATCTACATGCAGATGCCGGTGATCGAGAAGGAATTTCTACGGCAGATCCAAAGTCAATCAGTGGATGCCTCGATGCAATCGACGATGATGGCAACAGCGAAGACGTCTGCTTACGTAATGGGTGTGGTGATGCCGGTTATTACGATTTTTGTGACGGGCTTGTTGTTGTTGCTGCTGAATTTAGTCGTTCGCGGTGAAGGCAAATACATGCAGTTCGTTTCCATCGCTGCTTATGCCGCATTGCCAGGGTTGTTAGGCAGCTTGATCACGGGAATTATGATCATGACGATGGACGTGCAGTCTGTTACGGATGTTTCGCTGAGCTTGGGAGCTCTTGTCTCTGATAAGTCCAGTGCAATGTACCAGTTCTTATCCTTGATGAATCCATTTTCAATTTGGGGCCTCGTACTGTATATCATCGGCTCTTCCGTCATGATGAAACGGCCTTACAAATCGGTGGCTGTTTGGATTATTGCAGCATGGCTCGTGTTATCGCTGGGATCGCTGTTGCTGGTTTAAGTCCGGAATTATACATAACAGGATAGGTGATGGACTTGTTGAAGAAAAAGTGGTTTTGGGGCGCTGTCGTCGGGTTGGCGGTCATCGCGTTGGTCATTGCCAATATGATCGGGTTGAATCGGGCCGCTGAAGTGAAGGTCGCCGCCGTGGAGATGGGCAAAATCGTCGAGCAAATCTACACGAACGGCAAGCTGGAACCGGGACAGACGACCTCCGTGTATGCTCCGGCAAGCGGGGTGATCGAAGAGGTAAAGGTGAAATCGGGTGATACGGTTAAGAAAGGGCAGGTTCTCCTTACGCTGAGCATGGAGCAGGTACGGGAACAGCTGGAGAAGGAACGGATTAATCTGCAATTGACTGAAGCGGAACGACTGGCGGCCAAAAAACAGCATTTTGAGAGCTTTAAGCAAGCGCGTCTCGAAAACCCGGACCTCGAACCGGAGGAGTTGGACCTTACCACCTATGATTTGCGCATTCGTTCCAGTGAGCTGACGATTCAATCCCTGGAGAAGCAGCTTGCTAACCAGAAGGTGCTGGCCCCAGCCGACGGCGTTGTTACCAGCCTGACGGTAAACGCAGGTCAAATGCTGGCCGAAGGCAGCGAGATCGCAACAATTGCCGATGTGAGCAAGCTTAAAGTAAGTGCATACCTGAATGAGTTGGATGCAGGCAAAGCGGAGCAAGGGATGAAGGCGGTGGTTACGGGAGAGGCTTTTTCGAATAGTTATGAAGGCAGTATCTCGTATTTGGCGCCTACCGCCGGTTTAGCCGATCCAACCTCCAAGGATACGTCGGTGGAAATGGAGGTCAGCCTGAATCAAGTATCATCAGAGCTTCGTCCGGGGTATAACGTCACGGTAGAGATGGAGATTCCCGATAAGGAACGGCTTCTTGTGCCAATTGATGCGGTTCAATATGACGGTGAGCAGGCCTACGTCTTTAAGGTTCAGGACGGTGTTGCTGTTAAGGTGCCAGTGACAACCGGGAAAGAGGGCGAGGCTCAAATCGAACTGGTCTCCGGGGTGGCCGCAGGCGATTTGGTTGTAGTGGAAGGCGGCGACAAGCTGCAGGATGGCGCTAAGGTGAAGGTGAAATGATTACGCTCAAAGGCATCACCAAAGTATACAAAAACGGCCCCCTTGAAGTACAAGCTTTGACCCCCATTGACCTGCACATCGAGAAAGGTGAGTTCGTAGCGATCATGGGCTCATCCGGCTCCGGTAAATCAACGCTGATGAACATTATCGGATGTCTGGACGTCCCGACCTCCGGCAGCTATGAGTTGGACGGAGCAGCGGTAGAGTCGTTGAATGAGGAGGAATTGGCACGCGTACGGAACCGGAAAATCGGGTTCGTGTTCCAAAGCTTTAATTTGCTGGGCAGGCAAACCGTACTGCAAAACGTCACGCTGCCGATGATGTACGCCGGCATCTCCCGGGAGGAGCGTAACGAAAGGGCCCTTGAGTTGCTTCGCAGGGTGGGACTGGCTGAACGGGTTAAGCATCGTCCAAACGAGCTTTCCGGCGGTCAGAAGCAACGGGTGGCGATTGCCCGGGCGTTGACCATGAATGCACCGATCCTGTTGGCCGACGAGCCTACCGGGAACCTAGATACGAAATCATCCTATGAGATTATGGATCTGTTCAAAGAAATTCACGCCGAAGGGACGACGATCGTGCTCGTTACCCACGAACCGGACATTGCCGAGCATGCCGAACGGATCATCACATTTGGGGATGGACGGATCCTAAGCGACAAGCGTAAAGGGAGTGTTGGGGGATGAGCATTTGGGAGAGCATCCTTGTTGCTCTGGACAATCTCCGAATGAACAAGCTGCGTTCCTTCCTGACGATGATTGGCATCGTTTTTGGCGTCGCTGCGGTGGTCACGGTAGTGTCTATTGGCCAGGCTGGACAAAGCTCGATTATGTCGGAGATGTCGAACTATGAGGATGGGTATTTTCTGATCTATCCGAACTATAGCAACGGGGAGCCCGAGGATAATGTCTATTTCCGGCAGCGTGAAATGGCAGAAATTCGTAAGCTCCCGGGGGTCCGTTATGTTTCGTCGTCGTCTTCCTACGGAATGACCGGTAAGCTGAAGAAGGAAGAGCTGCAATTTAGTATCACGGGCACGACTTCGGATTCGCCTAAAATGCAAAAGATCGATTTGGTGGCGGGCAGATTTTTTAATTCTCAAGAGGAGCGAGCGCGTCAAAAAATCCTCGTAGTTGAGGCCAAGTATGCCAATAAAGCATTTGGTTCTCCACAAGGTGCTATCGGTCGGAAAATCCAACTATCTGGAGGGATGTTCCGAATTGTTGGCGTGTACAAGGCGCAGGAGAGTCTCATGAGCGGTTTTGGCGGAGAGCGTTACTCTGCTTACGCACCAATTACGACGATGCTGGATGTGGAAGGGTCAAGTGATCGTTTAAGTATGCTGGAGATTCTGCCCACATCGCCGGAAAGAATGGATGAAACGGTAGCGTCGGTCAAGGCTTGGCTGGCAGATCGGAAAAACGTGAGCAAGGATGCTTATGTCTCGGAATCGGCAAGGGATGCGGAGCAAATGATCAAAAGCACGTTCTCTATCCTGCAAACGATCATCGGTTCGATCGCTGGGATCTCCCTGCTAGTCGGGGGAATCGGTGTCATGAACATCATGTTGGTCTCGGTTACAGAACGGACCCGGGAAATCGGGATCCGCAAAGCGATTGGCGCCACGCCAGGGACGATCATGCTTCAATTTATGATTGAAGCGATAATCCTCTCGTTTATTGGGGGGACGATTGGCGCCCTCTTCGGGTTATTGGCGGCCTGGGTGTTCGCTTTGATCTCGGGGTGGCCGTTCGTCATTTCGATTTGGGCCATTTTATTGGCGTTTGGATTTTCGGCAGCGGTGGGTATTTTCTTCGGCTTGTACCCGGCAAACAAAGCCTCCAAGCTGCACCCCATCGAATCGCTGCGTTACGAATAATAAAACAACCCGGTTCTCCATTGGGTGGAGCCCGGGTTGTTTCTTTTTTGCTGCGGGTTACTATGATGATGTTGCAGGTCAGCGGGTTACGCCTTTGCTTCAGATGGCTGAACCGGGACGTAAATGTCGATCTGTTTGCCTTCCTTCGGCCAGCAGCGTTCATCATACCATTCAAAATCAGGCGCAGCCACTTGCTCGTAGCCGGACGTTGGGAACCAGTCCGTAAAGATTTCGTCCCATGTCTGTTGAATAGACGAGGAGAAATCGGCTTCCCCTGCAGGTGGAGTCGTGAAGATCGCATAGGTTTGTGCCGGGATCCGATACTCCGTGATTCCTTCCTGAACTTCGGCCGTTTCGTCGACTTCAAAGCCGATGATATACCGGAACGTGCCGTCTTCATCGATGGCGGTGCAGACGCCGAGTTCAACATTTGGATGGAGTTTGGTAGGTACGCGGGAGCCCCATTGTTCACGCATATATTTTTGCCAAAATGCTGGGATGTCCTTGTGATTTTGCCCATTTTCCGTGGTTGTTTGGATTGCGAACCCCAGAATGCGTTTAGCTGGAATCTGTTCAATACGGAATTGCATGACATAATCTCCCCAATCGTACGTAATTTGAGCAACGAAGTCTCGAAGCGGATTGGCCTTGGGTACCAGGTATGGCGGGCGACCGCGGCGACGGCATTCCGTCGGCAGGATGCCGTACATTTTTCGGAAGGCCCGGGTAAAGGCCTCATGAGAACCAAAGCCGCAGCGCAGGGCAATATCGACGACTTTCAGGTCGGTACGTGCCAGCAGTTCGGCTGCGTGGGACAACCTGCGCTTACGAATGTAGGTCGTCATCGTATCGCCGACAACATACTGAAATGTGCGATGGAAATGATATTCGGAATAATACATCGCCTTGGCCACCTCAGCCAATGTGAGCTCTTCGCCTAGCCGTTCTTCGATATAATCGATGCTTTTTTGAATGATGTTGATTTGATTCATAACTGCCTCCAGACCGGTCTATGGTTCAAGTATAGCGGACCGAAAAATTGGCTTCTTGATCATTCTTGCGGTTGGGAAGATAACGCAGCTTCAGTATAGCATGGAGGAAGGGAGAGCTGTGTTGCTTGTTTTCTGGGTGGACGGTGATTGGTCATTCCCGATGGGAAGACTCGCGCCTCCTCCCGTTCCCTGCTACAATGGGGGAAGCGGCCGTTATGGGCTTGGCTCAGGACAGGGCGCAATGATAGAAGTAAGGTTCGAAGTTTACGTTTTGTAGGAAGAAGGGCTGCCTGTTGATTTTCGGAATCGGACATGACATTGTCGAAATCCAGCGCATAGAGCGCTTGCTCAACAAGACGATCGGCGAACGGTTGCGCCGACGGATTTTAACTGCGGCGGAGCTTGCGCTGCCTGGGCAAGCTGCCCGACCGGCGGAGTTTTTGGCGGGGCGGTTTGCAGCAAAGGAAGCCGTCAGCAAGGCGTTTGGCTGTGGTATCGGTCAGGTGCTTAGCTTTACTGATATAGAGATTTTGCCCAATGCGCAAGGGAAACCGTGTGTGACGCTGACGCCGGGGGCCTGGGTGCGGCTCGGGCTGTCTGGAGTTGGTCAACCGGAGGGCAGCGGGTATACCATACATCTTAGTATTACGCATGAGCGGCAGCTGGCTTCGGCCTTTGCTGTGGTGGAACGCGTGCAATAGAAGGAGTGCAGGATGCGGGGAAATAGAGAAACACGGGTATTTTTCAGTACAGAACTGTTGAGTTGGTACGAGCGGTCGAAGCGGGACCTGCCTTGGCGCAGGCATCGTGATCCGTATTATATTTGGGTGTCGGAAATTATGCTGCAGCAGACGCGGGTGGATACGGTGATCCCGTATTTTCAGCGGTTTATTGAGCGTTTCCCGACGATTCGGGATTTAGCCGAGGCGCCGGAGGAAGAGGTGCTGAAATGCTGGGAAGGGCTTGGTTATTATTCGCGAGCCCGCAATCTGCAGGCGGCGGCCAAGCAGGTGATGGAACGGCACGGCGGGATCGTGCCGGATACCAAGGCGGAGGTCTCCGCCTTGAAGGGGGTTGGCCCGTATACGACCGGGGCGATCTTGAGCATTGCTTTTAACCGCCCGGAACCGGCGGTGGACGGCAACGTCATGCGGGTGCTGTCACGCTACTTCCTGATCGAGGAAGACGTCGCGAAGGCCGGGACACGCACCCTCATGGAGGAGCTGGCCGCGGAGCTGATCCCGGAAGGGCGGGCCTCCGATTTTAATCAGGCTCTGATGGAGCTGGGCGCGCTCGTCTGTACGCCCAAGTCACCGCAATGCCTGATCTGCCCGGTCATGGCTCGCTGCGCCGGCCGGCTCGAAGGCGCAGAGGAGCGCCTGCCGGTCAAGAGCAAGGCGAAGCCGCCGCGGCCGGAGTATCGACTCGCCGCCCTCGTCGAGGGCAGCGGGGCGCTGTCCGGC
>NZ_JAWDJI010000261.1:0-1305 GCF_032465655.1 Paenibacillus sp. 3LSP
GCAGCGTGCCGACCGTCGCTCGCATTTTTGCTCTCGCGCCACGTGCTCAGGCAGATTTAAAACCGAGGGCTTGACAAAAACGTTCATAGCAACGGACAGGAAAGACCTTATTTGCCGGAAATGATCAACTTTTTCTTCCGAAACGTTGGATTAACGCCTTCTGAGTCCGTTAGCGCGGGAAATGTCCGGGAAATCAGCAAATAAGGTCATCTCGGTCCGTTAGTGGAGCAGGGCTGGGGAGCTTGGGTTGGCGTTGCACGATAAAGCTCAGCGTTGCTCAGTGATGCAGCACTGCCCATCATGGTTCAGCAATCCTCAGCGAAGTGTTGTTCGAGTGAGCTTGGCTTAAGTCAATCAACTAAGTTCAATTTAGACCAACTGAGCAACTCAGGTGCTCGATTTCGAAGCGTTGTGACTCAAAGGTATGGCAATTTCGTTGGAACGTGATAAAAGGTGGTAAGCTAAAGTGAGCATGGATCAACATAAAGGCAGCATCTCCGCACGGTGGGTCTACGAAGCCGAGGATTTGAAGGGGACGGAGCGGCTGGCGGAAGCGTTGGCGAAGCTGGCCCAGCCGGGAACGGTGATCGCCCTGGACGGGGATCTTGGTGCGGGCAAAACGGCGTTTTCCCAGCTGTTCGCCAAGCACCTCGGCGTGAAGGACACCGTGAACAGTCCGACCTTTACCTTAATTAAGGAGTATGAGGGCAGGCTGCCTTTTTATCATATGGACGTCTATCGGCTGTCGCTGGATGAGGCGGATGAGCTGGGGCTGGATGAGTATTTCTACGGCCACGGCGTAACGCTGGTGGAGTGGGCCAGCTTGATTGAGGAATTGCTCCCGGAGGACAAGCTGCAGATTTACATCGAGACAGTGTCGGCCACGGGACGGCGTATGCATATCAACGTGCAGGGGGCAACCTATGAGCCATGGGTGCCGGCCCTGAAAGAGATTGGAGTATCCGAATCATGAGCGAACATGAAAATATACAGCCCTCGCAGCGGCTGTTGACGCTGGACACCGCCACTTCTTCGCTGGCGGTGGCGGTGATGGAGGGCGGCCGCGTGCTGGCCGAACGAACGATCCATGCCGAACGGAACCATTCGGCATATTTGGTCACGGCGATCGGGGATTGCCTGAAGGCGGCAGGGCTCGCCAAGCAGGATCTGGACGGGATCGCCGTCGGGGTGGGGCCAGGCTCCTACACCGGGATCCGGATTGCCGTCACGACCGCCAAGACGTTGGCGTGGTCGTTACGGCTGCCGGTCTACGGCGTCTCGAGCCTGGCCGCCTTGGCGCTGGCC
>NZ_JAWDJI010000262.1:0-13260 GCF_032465655.1 Paenibacillus sp. 3LSP
TTACAAACAATTTTTCTGTAATTTCTCATGTCAGGTTTGGTGCAAGGCTAGTGGCCCTCCCCCGCAAAAATGCTGCACTTTCTGCAACATTATGGCCAGAACCCCTGAAGACCAGGGAAAATGTTGTACAATCTACAACTTTTCAACACGGGACGCTTCGGCCAGAAGTTGATAGGAGAGCAACCGTTCCTCGTAATCGGGGATCAGCGATACGATCAGGAACTCGTCGTTGCGGCACTTCTGTTGCAGGTTTCCCAATTGTTCTAGGACTTGCTTGGCTGTCCCGGAAAACCCTTGAAAAGGCGCCCCTCCGCGGGCGCGGAATCCCTCCGCCGCCTGCGCCGCCAAAACCTCCGCCCGGGCTTCGGTCTCCGCGCAAATCACGCTGACGGCAAGCATGGCGGAGGGCTCGGCTCGTTGGACGGAGGGGCGGAAGGTATCGCGGTAGGCCCGCAGGACTTCGGCTCCGTCACTGTCGCTCATAAATTGGCCGAAGACATATCCCGTTCCGAGTTCGGCCGCATACCCCGCGCTTTTGACATTCGTGCCGAGCATCCAGAGTTCAGGCGGAAGCTGGGGGACCGGCCTTGCGGTTACGGGATGGTCCTCGTAGCGATAACGATCCGCAAGCAGGTCGGAAAGCTCCTTGGCCAGTTGCGGATAACGCCCGACCCGTTCCAGAAAATTGCCGCTTAAAGCCATCGACGCGTGCGCCTCCCCGCCGGGGGCTCTCCCGATCCCGAGATCGATGCGCCCCGGATACAGGGCCGCCAGCAGCCGGAAGTTTTCCGCGACCTTCAGCGGACTGTAATGCGGGAGCAATACGGCGCCCGACCCCAGACGGATCCGGCGGGTAGCCGCTCCAATCGCCGACAGCAGCACCTCCGGCGCCGCGCTGGCCAATGCCTCCATATCGTGATGCTCCGCCGTCCAATAGCGCAGATATCCCCTTTCTTCCGCTTGCCGCGCCAACCGGATCGCTTGTTCGAGCGCCGCCTCTGCCGTTGTCTCCGGGAGCTTCGGCACCAAATCCAGCACGCCAAGCTTTAGCTTCATCTTCATCTCAGACTCATTCATCATGCCCCTCCTTCTCCATATCAGGTTCGCCTTCCCCATGAAAGAACAAACGTTGAACGCCGCCCGGCCCAACCCGGGTGTCCCAGAAACCCAGACCCGGCTGCAGCAGCGAGCAAAGCATCGAGATCACGCCGCCGTGGGTCACGATGAGCAGACGTACGGACTCAGCGGGTTGTGAAGCGGGTTGCGGCGAAGGCGGATGCAATCGCAAGGTTGGCGGCAGGAACGCCGGCTTGCGCAACGGGTCGATTGCCAAGCTGCCGGAGCCAAAGTTGGAGTTAGGGGCCTCTCCCGCTAACGCCATCGTCTGCATCAGAAGCTCCTCGCCTACTTCAGATACCCGTGCTTGAA
This sequence comes from Paenibacillus sp. 3LSP, assembly GCF_032465655.1. Lineage (NCBI taxonomy): Bacteria > Bacillati > Bacillota > Bacilli > Caryophanales > Paenibacillaceae > Paenibacillus > Paenibacillus sp. 3LSP. The sequence goes on from NZ_JAWDJI010000262.1 coordinate 1,429, forward strand.
AAGCCTGCCAGGATTCGCCCCCGGGGGGTGTTCCAGCCTGCGGATCATCGATCCAGGCGCGGTATCGCTTGTCATCCTTCAGCATCTCATACGTTTGGCCTTCCCACCGGCCGAAATTCATTTCCCGCAAACGGGGGTCCAGTTGCGCGCCGTCCAGCAGATCCGGACGGGCCCAAGCCAACGTTTCCCGGCAGCGCCGTAAATCGCTGGCATATACCGCGGCGAAGTTCACCCCCGCCAGTTCCCGGCGCAGCTCTGCCAAACTCGACGCCTCGTCCGGCAGCAGCGGCGGATCGCTGTGGCCCTGATATCGGCGTTCGGCGTTCCAGGCCGTGAGACCATGACGAACCAGCCACCATTCCGCGTTCATTTTCGTTCACCTCCCGGTCAATGCCTCGAGCCAAAATTCAAGCCCCGCTTGTTGACACAGCGGACCGAATCCGACTAAATCAAACTCCAGCTGCCGACGATCGCGATCCATGCCACCGTTCCTGCAATGACGGTTGCATTCGCTGCCCAAAACATCAGCTTCGCCGTCTTCGCCACGTCCCCGGGCGCCAGCTCCCGGGTTTTGTCGCCCATATAGGCGCGGAACGAAACGACGCCGTGGTAGGAATTTTCCCCGCCTAACCTTACCCCGAGCGCCCCGGCTACCGCCGCCTCCGGGTAGCCGCTGTTCGGGCTCGGATGCTTGGCGGCATCGCGGCGCACCATTCGCCACGCGCCGCGGGCATCCAGCCGCAAGGCCCATGCTGCGACGTAGAGCAGCAGCGCCGTCAGCCGGGCGGGGAGGTAATTGGCGATATCGTCCAACCGGGCGGAAGCCCAGCCGAGATCGATGTATTTGTCGTTCTTGTAGCCGACCATCGAATCGAGGGTGTTCACCGCCCGATACGCCATCGCCAGCGGGGCGCCGCCCAGCAGCGCAAAAACGAGCGGCGACACCACCGCGTCGACGATGTTCTCGGCGACGGTCTCGACGGCGCCGCGCGTGATCTCCGGCGCATCCAGGTGCGCCGTGTCGCGTCCGACGATCATGCCAAGCGCACGGCGGGCGGCGGGCAGGTCACCGCGCAGCAGGTGGCCGGCCACGTCCATGCCCGCTTCCCGCAAGCCTTTGGCGGCGATCGTCGTCCAGATGAGGGCGGCCTCCACCGCGGCCGCCAGCCACGGGCTGACCTGGGCCAGCAGGCGCAGCAGCGCCCAGGTCAAGGCAAAGCTGCCGCCGGCGACGACCAGCGGCAGCAGCACCCCCGCCGCCCGGTAGCGGCGGGGCGGGACGAGGCGGCGGACGGCCGCCTCGAGCGCGGCGATCGCCTTGCCCATCCCCACCACCGGGTGGGGGAGCCAGCGCGGATCGCCGAGCATCCGGTCGAGCGCATACGCGACCGGCACCACCCACCACGCCGCCATCATCGGCGTGCCTCCGCGCTCGCGCCCGTACCGGTGCCTGCAGCCGCTGCGCGCAGCGACGCCTCAACGGCGGCGTACACCAGGCGGCCCACCGTGCCGCCCAGGTCCGTCGCGGTGCCCGCGTAAGCGTGCAGCAGCGGCCAGTCGGCCCGCTGACTCACGCCCAGCGCGACCGCGTCGGTCGTGGTGCCGGTGGCCGCAAGCCCGTTCTCGGCGTCCTGCACGCCGAGATCGCCCAGCGCGGCCGTCTTGGCCTCCGTCGCCGTCATTACGGCGTTGACCATCGCCGCCGGCGTCAGCCGCTCATCCACGGCCAGCAGCACATTAATCGTTCCCGGCGTCCATGAGGCCGGGAACGTCGTCCGCCGAACGCCCGCCCGCGCGGCGTTCGACGCCCCCGCCGTCGCGCAGCAGACGACGGCGAAATCCTCGCCGCGTTCCTCCGCCACCGCGGCGTAACGCATCGGAACCGCCGTCAGCAGCCCCGCTGTCCCCTCGGCCGGGTATCCCCATTGCTCCAGCAACTCCGCAATGTCCCGCGCCGGATCGTCGCAGCGGTATTGGCGGTCTACGTAGATGTTGACCATCCGGCGCAGCCGGCCAGATCCACCGCCATAGACTGCGCTGCTCAGTCCGTCCATCTCCTCCGGCGCCTCCAGCAGCAAATGCCGCTCCCCATATTCCAGCTTTAAGCCGGGCCATACCTTGGATTCATACACTTCGCCCGGACGGGCCGCCATAAAAGGCATTCCCATCGTCATCCTTCCCTTCCTCCCAACATGAAAGTCTACCAACAACAACTTTTAATACACCTAAGTTCAATAGCACAACATCGAACGCTTACCCGTCCTTTAGCCGCGCATGATTGCTTCCAGCTCCCGCAGCAGCTTGCTGCAGGCCGGCTCATCCTTCACCGCCAGCCGGATATCCCGCTCCGTCAGCCCCGGATACATCGCGCAGCTGCGCACCAGCACCCCGCGCCGCCCAAGCGCCGTTTGCATCGTTTCGGCCGTCCACGGCTCCGGCAGCCGTACGAGCAGGAAGTTCGCTTCGCCCGGCCAGGTTTGACACCCGAGACGCGTCAGCTCACCCATCAGAAGGTCACGCTGTCGCTTCACCAACTCGATTGTCGCCTGCTCATACGAAGCATCCGCCCTCAAGCAATACTCCCCCGCCAGCAGTGCCAACGAGTTGACGCTCCAGGTCACCTGCTTGTCCCGCATGCGCTGGGCCGTCTCCGGATGCGTGATCGCGTAACCGAGCCTGAGGCCCGGAATCGCATAAAACTTCGTCATCGACCGGATCAAGATGAGATGCGGATAATCCCGAAGCTCCGGCAGCAACGTGCGGCGTTTCGGTTCCGGAATAAAGTCGATAAACGCTTCGTCGACAACCACATACGTGCCGTACCGCTCTCCGGCCGCCGCAAACCGCCGCAGTTCGTCCAAGCTGTATTGCACTCCATTGGGATTGTTGGGCTGACCGATAAACGCCAAATCCGTCTCTCGAATCAGGTCCTCCACCACCTCCGGCGCGGTCTTAAACGCCCGCGCTTCCGTTCCAAATACCAACTGCACCTGGGCACCAAACTGCTCCGAAAGCGTACGGTATTCGGAAAAGCAAGGCTCCACCACCCCAACCTTCTCCGGAGTAAGTCCCAGCAGCGCCAGTGCCATATTTTCCGCCGCCCCGTTGCCAATGACCAGCATTTCCTCCTCGACTTGAAGGTGCTCAGCCAACTGCTTGACCAGCCCGCGGTGCCCGGGATCCGGATACCGCACGATGCCGGGCAACGCCTCGCGCAGCGCCTCCAGCAGTCCAGGAGGTGGCCCCAGCGGATTGATGTTCGCGCTAAAATCCGTCCATTCCCCTGCCGCCACGCCGTACCGGGCCGAAGCGGTCAGCAGATCGCCGCCGTGTCCGTATACTTCCAACTCCATAGAGTGTCATTCCTCTCTTCGCTTCAAAAAAGTTCAGGTGTCCCCATTATCGTTGTCCCGTCTTTTTCCGTCAACAAGGAAGGACATGGCGTTCTTTTTCCGCAAAGAACGATGCTCCCCCTTTGGTTTCGACACCAATTGGTTTACAATAAAATCGTATGCTTGTATGACTACATCCCGGGGCCTGAGAATCAGGCGGCCGGCCGCAAAATAGGAGGATGGAGAACCATGCTGTTTATCGATAACGAAGGCATTACCGATGCGTCCGTCAATTTGGCCATCGAAGAATATGCCTTAAGACATTTGCCGCTGGAGGACGACAGCTATTTGCTGTTTTATATCAACGCACCTTCCATCATTATCGGCAAGCACCAAAACACCATCGAAGAGATCAATCAGGAATACGTGAAGGAGAACGGCGTACAAGTCGTTCGTCGGCTTTCCGGCGGCGGTGCGGTCTACCACGACCTGGGGAACCTGAACTTTAGCTTTATCACCAAAGATGACGGCGAGTCGTTCCATAACTTCCGCAAGTTTACCGAGCCGGTGGTCGCTGCGCTCAAATCCCTTGGCGTAAATGCGGAAATGACCGGACGCAACGATCTTCAAGTCGGGGAGAAGAAAATTTCCGGCAACGCTCAATTTGCTACGCGGGGCCGCATGTTCAGCCACGGTACGCTGATGTTTAATCTGAACCTCGAAAACGTCCAAGCCGCACTGAACGCCAATCCGGAAAAATTCAAGTCCAAGAGCACCAAATCCGTGCGCAGCCGGGTGGCCAACATCATCGACTTCCTGGATCGCAAAATGACGATCGAGGAGTTCCGCGCTGAGCTGCTGCGGCATATTTTTGGCATGGAACCGCACGAAGTGCCTCAATATAAGCTGACGGAAGCGGATTGGGCAAAAATCCATGAAATTTCCGAGCAACGCTACAAGAACTGGGATTGGAATTACGGTTTGTCGCCGGAGAGCAATGTGAAGCATGCGAAGAAATTCCCTGTCGGGATTATCGATTTGCGCATGAACATCAAGGACGGACATATTCAGGACATCAAGATTTACGGTGATTTCTTTGGTGTCGGCGACGTCGCTGATATCGAGGACAAGCTGAGAGGCGTAAAATATGAGGATTCGGCTGTACGGGAAGCGCTCACCGGCGTTGACGTGAAGCACTATTTCGGCAACATTGAGCTGGACGAATTCATCGGGCTGATTTTCCTTGAAGAATGACGATCATCCGACTTCTACCCTAACGCAAAAAAACGCCGCGAGCCGCACCCGCCTGGCAGATATGGCGCTGCTGTTCGTGGCGTTCATGTGGGGCTGTACCTTTCTGATCGTTCAGCATGCGGTGCGAGTGCTCCCGCCCCTGGCTTTTAACGGCATCCGCTTTATCGGCGCAGCACTGCTGCTCGCACTGATCATCAGCGTGTTCTACCGGCAGGAATGGAAGCTGCTCACCTGGCGTATGCTGGGGCATGCTGCGCTGCTGGGATTATTCCTGTTTATTGGCTATACGTTTCAAACGGTTGGCTTGCTGTATACTTCAACCTCCAACGCCGGTTTTATCACCGGATTGTCCGTTGTGATCGTGCCTTTTTTGTCCTATTGGCTGTTAAAACATCAAATTTCGCGTTTCACCTGGATCAGCGCCTTTCTCGCTGCCGCCGGGCTTTATCTGCTGGCGTTTGCCGGCAGTTCCGGCTTCGTGTTGAACCTGGGAGACGGGCTCGTGTTTTTGTGCGCAGTAGGCTTTGGTCTGCACGTTGCTTATACCGGTGTCTTTGCTCCCCATTATCCGGCATTGCCCTTAGCTTCGTTGCAGATGGCGGTTGTGGGCGTTCTCAGCGCAGCGGGTTCGCTCTTGTTCGAGCGCAGCGCTTCCTGGAGCGAAACGGCCGGGCAACTGATGCAGCCGGAAGTTTGGCTGGCATTGCTCGTTTCCATTGGGCCTACCAGCGCATTTGCGTTTTGGATCCAGACTGTATGCCAGAAATTCACCAGTCCTTCTCGGGTCGCGGTCATCTTCGCCATGGAACCGGTGTTTGCTGCGGCGACCGGGGTGCTATTTGGCGGCGAGCGGTTAGGCTGGGCCACCGGGCTTGGTTGTTTATGTATTCTGGGCGGCATGTTGCTCGCGGAATTGAAATCGGGTGGAGTTGAATCGGAATCCCCCGGAACGGTTCGATAGAGAGATCTTCCCTAAAGGAGAGAAACCATGTATAAACTGATTGCCATCGATATAGATGATACGTTAATTAATGATGACAAAGAGGTCACCCCTGCAACCCAGCAGGCGTTGGAGCAAGCGGTGGCCAAGGGCGTTGTAGTCACGCTGGCAACCGGCCGCGCCTACGCTTCTGCCCAAGCGATCGCCCGTCAGACGGGACTGAACGTGCCGATTATTACGTACCAAGGCGCGCTCGTCAAAAACCTGATGGACGAAAAGGTGCTCTACGAGCGTTACGTCCCCATGGAAGCAGCGCGCAAGCTGTTCGAATACTGCATCGAACGCAACCTGCACCTGCAAACGTACATCGATGATAAGCTGTACGCCCGCGAGGAGAACCAGAAGCTGATCGACTACACCAATCTGAACCGGACTAAGTATTATGTAGAGCCGGATTTTGCCAAGCTGGTCGCCCAGCCGACGCCCAAAATGCTGATCATCGATGAACCGGATTACCTGGATCAAATCGCACCGGAACTGCGCGAGCTGCTGGGGGACGGCGTTCATATCACCAAATCGAAGCCGAACTTCCTGGAAATCATGCATAAGGAAGGCACGAAGGGCCATGCCCTGCGCTTCCTGGCGGCCCATTTCGGCTGCGACTTGTCCGAAACGATCGCCATCGGCGACTCCTGGAACGACCATGAGATGCTCGAAGCAGCCGGCTTAGGCGTGGCGATGGGCAATGCGATTCCTGCATTGAAGGAAATCGCTGACTATGTCACGTTAAGCAATAACGAAGACGGCGTGAAACATGTAATCGACAAGTTTGTGCTGAATGCAAAAAACTAACTGGATGCGTCCAGTTAGTTTTTTTATCGCTTGTCGATGAATATAGCTGAAATTTCGAGTACAATTTACTGTTTAACGCCCAAAACTCGAAATCTACTCGATTTTTCATATAGATTTAGGGCATTTGCGTCCAAATAGGGGGAATAAGCATGAAATTTCATATACAATTGGCCAAACGAACTCCATTTCGGTGAAATGTACTTGATTTTTCGCGTATATCATCATGCCAGTGTCGCTTCTACTTTTCCTTCTGCAACGACACCCTCATTCCGGTTGTGGCAAATTCTACGCCCTCTGGCAATCCATAATCGCGCCGCAGATCGATGTCATGCGACAGATGCGTGAACACCGTCCGTGCCGGCCGAACCTCGCTCAGCAGCTCCAGAGCCTCCTTCACATCATACACCGACCGAGTCGAAAATTCTGCGAATTCGTGATAGAAGCTTGTGCCCAGCACCAGCAGATCAAGGCCAAACAACGGCTGCTTTTGATCCTCTGGCAAGGCGATGGAATCCGAGCAGTAAGCCCAGGTGAAGCCATCTTTCTCTAATCGATAGGCGTACGAAAAGCCGTTTTTGCCGTGGAAGACCTTCCACGCGGAAATCTGCCACCGGGCTAGGCGAGTGCCCTCCGCGCCAACGGCATGCAGATCTAAATGGCTGCCCAGCCAAGGGAACTGGCGAAGGATCGTGTCCAACACCTCCTGCGGCGCATACAATTGTCCCCGTCTACCCAGCCAGCGGCAGGCATCGGCCCATTCGGGCAGTCCGCCAATATGGTCGAAATGGGCGTGCGTGATCAGAATTTGCTCCGCAAAACGCTGCCCTCGCCGCTCCATCCCGGACCGCCAATCCGGTCCGCAATCGATTAGGAAGCCGCCCTCTTCACCTTCCACCGCCACCAGAGCGCGATACCTCCGGTTCACACCGGAGCTGCGCGCTTCCCCGCACACCTCGCAATCACAATACACTCTAGGAACGCCCATCGCATCCCCGGTGCCGATAAACTCAAGCCGATCCATATCGAAATGTCTCCCTCCTGCCGAGCCGCTCGCCTTAGTTTTACGAGTCGTGCCCCGCTCGCCATATCCTGCAACTCTCGCGTAAAAAAGCGAAATTTAGGAAACCTCCCAAATCTCGCTTTGCTTGGCACTACCGCCCCAACAAATCCAACGAGATCGAATTGGTAGATCCGTTCATCTCCGGCGTGCCATAGGCCGGTTCAATCGTCAGCTCCAGGCTGTCGCCGTAACCCAGCGTCTTATCCTTGACGTAGAGATGCGCCCGGTTGTTGTGATATTGCAGCAACCCTAGGCTGTCGCGCGCTCCTTCCTTCACGATCCAGACGCGAACCATCTGTCCTTTATCCGGAACGAGCCCGCCGACCAGCATCAGCATCTCTCGCGTACCTGCATTGTACCACACCATGCCGTTCTCCGGCTCCATGCGGCCCATAGCGATGGGATAAGAGATGGTATCCGGCTTGGACAGGACCGGCAGCGCTTCGGGCTCATAGGTTTGCACATAGCGATCCCAGCTGGCGGCCGGCTGGTTTAAGTGATCGATGACAACCCCCATGCCGACCAGGACGAGCAGCATGGCCGCCAGCGATACCGTCCACTTCCAACGAACCGTGAACAGCCTTAGCGCTCTGCGGCGCCAGCCAATCCATCTGACCCGGTTCCGCAGACTGCGCCGGATCCGCACGGAAGGGGCGAGATCTGCCCATAGGTCCAGACGCGGCACGGAAGGAGGAACGATTTGCTGATACCGTTGTGATTGCGATTGTTCCGGATCTGCCGCCGGATATGGAGGTAACGCCCGGTTGCCTGGGGCCGATCCGCTCACTAGCTCCGACATGTCCTGCAGTTTCAGTTGCTCTGCCATCACCGTAGTCCCCGAATGCTCCGGTTGCTTCAGCTCCGGCATTGAACCGTCCTGTTTCGCAAGGCCAAGGACGCTTTCCCAATACGTTTTCTGCGCTAGGCAGATTTTACAGTGATTCAGGTGCATCGCCATTTCAGAGTGCCTTGGTTCCTCCAGCGTTCCTAGCAACCAATCAATCCACTCCTGCTCGGTGTACATCCGAATGCAGACTTTCTCATTGCCTGGGCCGCCGATGTTGCCTACCTTATCGCTGTTTTGCCCGTTCATGCTCGTTCCCTCCTTCCAGCGTTTCTCCCCAACCTTGCTTCTCCAGTTGCTTGCGCAAATTGTTCAGTCCGTATCGTACCCAAGACTTTACGGTGCCGATCGGAACGCTCCAAGCATCGGCCATTTCGCGTTGAGTTTGCAAGGCGAAATAAGAGCCCATAATCGCCTTCTTCTGTGTCTCCGGCAGCGTGTAGATCGCTGTGCGGAGCGCTTCCCGCTCCAACCGGGACAAGACTTGGTTCTCGCCGGAGCTGTCTTCGTCCACCGCATCCCGGCGCAACGCCTCATCGCCCGGATACTTCAGCCGCGCTTTGCGCCGCAATCGGTCCAGACTGCGGCTGCGGGTCATCACCGCCAGCCAGGCTTTGATTGACCCACGCGACGGGTCATAATCATGCCCCCGCCGCAGCACCTCCAAAAACACCTCATGGCATATATCCTCGGCCTCCATCCGCTCCCCTACCAGACGGCCGGCCACCTGCATGACAAAAGGAGAATAACAGGCATAGAACGCATCAAATGCACGGACAGAACCGTTGCACATCTCACGCAGCTGCCTGGTCATCTCTTCATTTTGCAGGTCCATACTTGTCCCTCCCGCAAAATTTCTCCTCTTCTTACCTCCCGTTTTATCAAAAATGAATTCGCTTGAAAACCCCAAAAAAATTTTCTAAAAAACCATAAATCCAAAACGAGGTTCCGTGCGTACCTTTGATGAACATCATTATTTTTCTTAGGGGGTACAAGAGATGCTTCAAACCTATCGAAAAGCAGCCTTGATGCTGCTCATTCTGGTCACGACCCTAAGCGGTGCCTTAACCGGGGTCGGCAAAGCCTCGGCGGCGGGCTCGTTGGAGCTTTTTACGCCATATTTGGAATGGTCCGCTGCACCGGGCGAATCTGTTTCGTATTCGATCGATCTTGTCAACCATGGCGGCAGTACGGCTTCAGCCAATCTTTCGCTGGAGACGCAAAGCAAGGATTGGAAATATGAGCTTACCGCAGGCGGACGCGAAATTTCCAAGTTGGCTGTAAAAGCCGGTGAAACGCAATCCTTCACCCTGGATCTCGAGGTTCCGTTGCAAATTAACAAAGGCCGGTACGTGTTTAATCTGAAAGCAGATGGTGCAACGCTGCCGCTGGTCGTGAACGTCTCCGAGCAAGGGACCTTCAAAACCGAACTGACCTTGGATCAAGCGAACATGGAGGGCCATTCAGACTCCACATTTACGTACAGTGCGGTGCTGCGCAACCGAACGACGCAAAAGCAGACCTACGCCTTCAGCGCTCAAGCTGATCAAGGCTGGGATGTTCGCTTTAAAGCGGACGGCAACAGCGTCACTTCGGTTGAAGTAGAACCTAACACCGAGAAGTCGATTACGATTGAGGTCAAGCCGCCGGAGCAAATCAAAGCCGGCACCTATGAAATCCCGATTTCAGCTACAAGCGGGGATACCACAGCCAACGCCAAAATCGAAGCGGTCGTGACGGGAACGTACGACATGAAATTTTCCACGGTGGATGACCGGCTGAGCACAGACGTAGGAGCAGGCTCCGAACGCAAACTGACCTTCGTCGTCCAAAATACCGGCTCTGCTGAGCTGCAGGATCTCTCCTTCTCTTCGGCCGCTCCGACGGATTGGGAGGTTTCCTTCGAGCCTTCCTCGATCACCTCGATCGCGCCGGGTGAAAGCAAGCAGGTTCAAGCTACCATTAAATCCAGCAAAAAATCGCTCCCAGGGGACTACGTCGTCAGTCTGACTGCCTCCTCCGCGAACAAAAGCGCAAATGCTGATCTGCGGGTTACCGTCAAATCGTCCGTATTATGGGGATGGGTGGGGGTTCTCATCATACTGGCCGTTTGCGGAGGCATCTATTACCTGTTCCGGAAATACGGGAGAAGATAATCCATGGTTACGGAAACCAGCATGACACCTACCCCATCGGCTGCTGGTGAACGTCCGGTCATCGAACTCGTGCAGCTGACGAAGAAATATGGAGAAGCCACCGCCGTTGATCATCTGAACTTAAGCATCGCTCGCGGGGAAATCTTTGGGTTACTTGGCCCCAATGGCGCGGGAAAAACAACAACCATCCTGATGATGCTGGGGCTGACTGAGCCCACCTCGGGACAGGCGCGGATTTGCGGCTTTGACCCAACTCGCGAGGCGCTGAAGGTGAAGCGGAAGGTTGGCTATCTGCCTGATGATGTCGGGTTCTACGAGGATCGGACGGCGCTGGATAATCTCGTGTATACCGCAAGGCTGAACGGCGTATCGGAGCAAGAAGCCTTGCAGCGCGCCAAAGCCCTGTTGGAGAAAACCGGGCTTGCGGACAACGCCGGCAAGAAGGTCGGCGCGTTCTCCCGCGGGATGCGGCAACGGTTAGGTCTGGCGGACGTCCTCATCAAAAATCCGGAGGTCATCATCCTCGACGAACCGACGCTGGGGATTGACCCGGAGGGGGTGCGGGAGCTGCTCGCTCTCATCTCTTCGCTTAGCCGCGATGAGAAGCTGACGGTGCTGCTGTCCTCGCACCATCTGCATCAAGTGCAGCAAATTTGCGACCGGGTTGGCCTTTTCGTCCAAGGCAAGTTAATTGCCTGCGGTGACATCCGCACCTTGTCCAAGCAGTTGGATGCGGACGGTAACGTCTATGTAGAGGTTGGCGCCAAAGGCTGGACGGAGGAGTTAGCTCGCAACATCTCTGGCATTGAGGGTGTCCGTGACATCCGTTACCCGCAGCAAGGAGACGACGAGCTCGAACGCGGCGTAACTGCAACAGTCGTATGCGAACGGGACCTGACCGCCCAAATTGCTGAGGCCGTAATTCAGAAGGACGCGGAGCTGGTGTACATCCGTCGCAAGGAATACGGACTTGATGATATTTACCATCGCTATTTTGAAAAAAGGGGTGAGTCATGATGCAGCCAAACAAAACTGCAGCCAGCCGTTCTTTCAAAGAGCAACTGCGCCTGGATGAGTGGCAGGAACGGGCACGCAAGCTGTGGGCAGAGCTCCGTCCCGGCGGAGAAGGGAATCCGCCGCGGGAGCGCTCGTCTTCCTCTTTTTGGGTGATGGTTCAGAAGGAGATCGGCGACCACTTGAGCAGCTGGCGCTTTGGGATCCTGATGGGCATCATCGTACTGGCCTGCATCGGCTCGATCTATTCCGCTGTCTCGGCGATTCGTTCGGGCGGCAGTTCCGCTAGCGGCGGGGCCGGCGATACGTTCCTGTTCCTAAAGATGTATACCTTAACCAGTTCTGCACTGGCGGTTCCCTCTTTTTCTACTTTCTTATCC
>NZ_JAWDJI010000263.1:0-39811 GCF_032465655.1 Paenibacillus sp. 3LSP
CGCATTCAAATAAAGGAATATGTCGAGTGGACAGACGGGTGCACTCGGTATAAGCGCAGCGCGGGCAGACAAAGCCATTTGGCCACTTCATCGCGATGATCGCCTCGATGCAGTCGGCTTCATTTTGAAAACGACGGCTGATAGCTTGATGCTCCGTATTCATGCCTAATTTCATGTCCGCTTCCTCCATTAAATGCGTACATACGTTCTCTTTTCTAAATTATACCAAACGTACGTTCTATTATCAAGAAAAAAATACCACATTGACCATCCGATATTCAGAGGTTGATCGGATTTCCGGGTAACCTCCTTACCATCGGGCCTATCGGCCCCTCTTTTCTGAACAAAGGGGATAATGGTGCGAAAAGGCCGGTAAGAAGAAGATGATCCTCCTGAATCTCCCTCTTCTGAGCAAAAGGGATAATGGTGCAAAAGAGGCGCACAAGACTATATACAAGCGCGTTTTTTTGATCCTGCATCAAATTCATGGTACGGGCACTTTATGTAGTTGGGGCGAGCATGCTATTGTTAATGGAGAGCTTTGCAATGGAGAGAAAGGGGAGTGCCGGACGATGGCGTTAAACTATCACCAGCTTCATATTTTCTATACGGTGGCGCAGCGTGGCAGCTTCTCGGCTGCAGCCCAGGCCCTGCACATGACTCAGCCTGCGGTTACGATGCAAATCCAATCGCTGGAAGATTACTTCGGCACCAAGCTACTGATCCGTTCTACCAAAAGAATCGAATTAACGGAAGCCGGACAAACTTTAATGCCGTTTGCTCGCCAAAGCGTTGAGTTAATTCGTGAAACGGAGCAGGCCATGTCGCGGCATACGTCAATGCTGGAAGGGCGGCTTCAGCTCGGCTCCAGCTTGACGATCGGGGAATATGTCCTTCCTCGGCTCCTAGGTCCGTTTGGGCAGCGATATCCTCATATTTCAATTGTGATGAAGGTAATCAATACGACGCAAATCATTGAGGAGATTCTGAATCACCAACTGAATTTTGGGTTAGTTGAGGCACCGGTTCAACATCCGGATTTGGTATCTGAACCTGTCATGGAGGATGAGCTTAAGCTGATTGTTCCCGCCGGTCACCCGCTGTCAGGGAGAAGGTCCGTAACGGTGGAGGAAGCGATTCATTACCCCTTTGTACTGCGGGAAAAAGGCTCTGGCACCCGTCAGGTGATGGAGGATGAATTGCGGAGATGCGGCGTTGACATCAACCAACTTCGTACTGTGATGGAGCTTGGCAGCACGGGGGCGGTAAAATCAGCCGTCGAGGCCGGGATCGGCATCACAATTATTTCGCCTTCTTCCGTTAAGCATGAGCAGGCGCTGGGACTGCTGGAGGTGCTGGATATTGAAGGGTTGTCTTTTAAACGGATGTTTTATTCGATTCATTTGAAGTCGACGCTGTTGCCGGTCACCGCAGTGACGTTTTTGACTTTTCTGCGGGAAAATTCACAAACTGCATAAAACCATTGAGAAAATGAAGGATGGGATCACATGAAACCATTGGCAGACGAACGTTACGACCTTCATTCACATACCCAAGCTTCGGACGGGATGAATAAGCCGGCGGAAAACGTAAGGCTGGCCAAGGAAAAAGGGCTCACTGGCTTGGCTATCACAGATCACGATACCGTTGCCGGGATTGGGGAAGCATTGCTGGCTGGGCAGGAGCTTGGCGTGGACGTTGTCCCCGGCATTGAAATCAGCACAAGGGCCGGGGGCAAAGACATCCATGTGTTGGGATACTTCCTGGATTACGAGGATGAGCAGCTTCAGGAGCGCTTGGCCCGGCTGCGTTCGGTTCGGGAGGAGCGAAATCATCTAATTATCGCGAAGCTGCAGCAGTTAGGCGTTGAGATTACGATGGAGGAAGTGCAAGCTGGGCTGGACCGGCCGCTGCGTCCGGGGGAAAGCCTAGGCCGGCCTCATATCGCAGATGCCCTTGTTCGCAAGGGATATGTATCGGATATGCGCGAGGCTTTTGATCGATATTTAGCCGAAGGCAAACCCGGCTATGCTTCTCTGCCGCGCATAGCACCGGAAGAGGCCATCATGTGGATTCATGAGGGAGGCGGCGCGGCAGTGTTAGCGCATCCGGGCTTATACGGGGACGACGAGTTGGTACGGTCAATCCTGGAGCACGGGAAGCCGGATGGGATTGAAGTGTACCATTCTGACCACGGCCCAGAAGAGGAGAGCCGTTATACCGCCATGGCCGAGCAGTACGGGCTAATCGTTACCGGGGGATCTGATTATCACGGTGTGCGGCAGGGGGTTGTTTTTCACGGTGATTTAGGTGGACGCACGGCACCGCCGGGTACGGTGGAACGGTTGAAACAGGCGGCAGAGGCGGTCAGACGGACTGCAAAGAACTGAAAAAACGGTGTTCCAAAGGGTCTATACATCTATGGACCCTAATGGAACACCGTTTTTGATTGGGCTACCAATAGCCATCAGCCGTTCTTCACCGTGTTTGGCAACGATTTAATAAGCTGCTCATCCGGCGTGACATACAACGTCCGTTGGTGGTCATAAATGACGAAGCCGGGCTTGGCGCCGTTTGGCTTGCGGACGTAGCGGATGAGCGTGCAGTCCACCGGAACGCTGCTGGATTGCTTCGCCTGGCTGAAATAAGCGGCAAGTTGCGCGGCCTCATTCAGCGTTGCGTCTCCGTATGACTCGCTGCGGATCAGGACGTGGGAACCCGGGATATCCTTCGTATGGAGCCAAGTATCGTTGGGTTTGCCGAGCCGGTTGGTGACGTATTCGTTTTGCAGGTTGTTTTTGCCGACGTAAATTTCGATGCCCTCCGACGAAGTATAGACGTGCAGCGTCGGACGGTCGTTCTTTTTCTTCTTCTTGCCCCGCTTGGCCCGGTCTCGCAAATATCCCTGCTGAGTCAACTCCTCGCGGATTTCGTCGATATCGCTTAACGTCGCATCGTTTAACTGCTGCAGCAAGCCGTCGAGGTAAGCAATTTCCTCTTTCGCCAGCTTCATCTGTTCTTCGATGACCGCGAGACTGTTCTTAAATTTGTTGTACTTCTTAAAATACCGCTGGGCGTTCTCCGATGGGGTTAGCAGCGGATCCAGTGGAATCGTCTCCATTTTCTGCTCTTCATCGTAGTAGTTGATCAGCTCCACGCTGGTGTCCCCTTTGCGAATCGCATGCAACGAAGGCAGCAGCAACTCACCCCAGATGCGGTAACGTTCGGCATCCTCGGCTTCGCTTAGATCCTTCTCCAGGTTGGTCAGCTTCTTGATGTTTTTGTTTCGCTCGTTTTGCAGGAAGCGCAGCAGGTCGCTCGTCTTCTGTTTGACCGTATCCCGCAGCGCTTTATCCCCGTAGTAATCTTCCATGCATTCACTGATCGAAGAATAGGTGCGAATCTCCCCGTGGGCGCTTGTGAGACGGACGGCGGAGAAGATGCTTTTTCCTTTGGCGTTTTCGCCGGTCATGGGGGAATAGTTCTGGCTGCGAACCTCCTCCATCAATCCGTTAAAAGCCCCCCATAACCGCTCCGCCTCCTCCGGGTTAAGCCCGATCTCGGCTGCAATGCCGCTGACTCCGGCGCGGGCGTAGATTTCGCCGGCGATCAGCGGGCTGAGCCCGGCGAAGGCATCGACCAGCCAGTTGCTGCCTTTGCCTTCGGCTGTTGCCGCTTGCCAGGCGCCCATAAACGCCGCCCGATCCGCTTCGAGCGGATGAAGCTTGTGCTGCTCTGGCGGCGCGGTATAGGCGAAGCCGGGCATGACGACCCGATAGCCGGAAATGGCCGGCGTCACGTGATGTATCCCGTCCAACTGGGTGCCGGTGGCGGGGTCAACCAAGATGATGTTGCTGTGCCGTCCCATCAATTCGATGATGATCCGCTTGATGGATAAATCTCCAAGCTCATCGCGAGTACGGACGTCGATATGGATGATCCGCTCCATGCCGACCTGCGTCACCGCTTCGATGGTCCCGCCTTCGCAGTGCTTGCGCAGCAGCATGCAGAACATCGGTGCCTCCAACGGATTCGGAAATGAACTTTCCGTGAAATGAATCCGCGGGTATGTCGGATTCGCCGACAGCAGGAGCCGCTTATTGCCCGCATGCGTGCGCAAGTGAAAGACGAGGTCGCTTTCTGCGGGCTGGTGTATTTTATTGATGCGACCGCCGATGCAGGCTTGCAATTCGTGTACGATCGCTCGGGTTACGATGCCGTCGAGTGCCATTTTATGATAATCTCCTGTTCTGAAACTGTGGTATAAAAACGGCGGCTTCACGAGAAAGCCCCCTTCTATGATGCCATACTTCGGGCAAAAACTTAAGGGCTCCCCTGTGATAATTTGGGACTGGCTGGAATACATTTACCCTAGGTGGAAAAGCCTTCACGCCGATACTGCATAATAAACGGAAGGGGAATTAAGGAGGATGGAACAAAAAAACTGGCACCAGTGGAGCAGTGATGCGCTTTTGCAACACTTCGGCGTCACGCGTGAACAGGGCCTGACCGATGAAGAAGCGCAGAAGAGACGCGAGGAATTTGGCTGGAACGAACTGAAGGAAGGAGAGCGCATCTCTCCGATTCTGCTGTTCCTGAACCAGTTCAAGGATTTTATGATGCTGGTGCTGATGGGTGCCACGCTGATATCCGGTTTTCTCGGCGAGTATCTGGATGCCGTCACCATCATCGCCATCATCATTCTGAACGGGGTGCTTGGATTTATCCAAGAATTCCGTGCGGAGCGTTCCCTGCGGGCATTAAAAGAACTGTCCGCGCCCCATGCCAATGTGCTGCGCCAAGGCGTCGTCAAGCATATTCCTGCCAGAGAGCTTGTTCCAGGGGATATTGTCCTGCTGGAAAGCGGGGACCGGATTCCGGCTGATATCCGGTGGTTATCTACGAACAGCTTGGACGTGGAAGAATCTGCATTGACTGGCGAATCGCATCCGGTGGGCAAACATGCGGGGGTGCTTAGTGAAAGCGACGTCCCGCTGGGCGATCAGAAGAACATCGGCTTCATGGGCACGATGATTACCCGCGGGACGGGCCGGGGGATCGTGATCCGCACGGGCATGGACACCGAGATGGGGAAAATCGCCGATTTAATCCAAAATACCGAAGTCCAAGAAACCCCGCTGCAACGGCGTCTGGAGCAGCTCGGCAAAATTTTGATTTATGTGGCGCTCGGTTTGACCGTCGTTGTGGTGCTGCTGGGGATTCTGCAGGGACAGCCGGCAGCCAGCATGTTCTTCGCCGGAGTGAGTCTCGCCGTGGCTGCGATCCCGGAAGGTCTGCCAGCCATCGTGACGATCGCGTTGGCACTAGGCGTGCAGCGTATGATCAAACGCAAGGCGATCGTCCGCAAGCTGCCGTCGGTGGAAACGCTGGGCTGCGCTACGGTCATCTGTTCGGACAAGACCGGCACGCTGACTCAAAACAAAATGACCGTAACCCGGGTGTGGCTGGAAGGCCGGTCGCTGGAAGTGACAGGCGAGGGCTACGAGCCGGTTGGCAATATTCTGGACCAAGGCAAGCCAGTCGATATGCGCAATGATCAAAGCTTGCGCCGGTTGTTGCAGATCAGCGCGCTGTGCAGCAATGCGGTGATCTATGAGGACGATCCGGAGAAGCGCGGCCGCCGCAAGACGAAGGAGGAAGCCGCTGCAGGTGGTTCGGTCTGGAAGCTGAAGGGCGATCCAACCGAGGGAGCGTTGGTAACGCTGGCGTCCAAAATGGGAATGACGCCGGGAACCTTGAGCGGAATGTATGTCCGCGATCAGGAGTTTCCTTTTGATTCCAAGCGGAAGCGGATGTCCGTCATCGTCTCCCATCAAGGCGGCAAAATGGCGCTTGTCAAAGGGGCACCGGATATGTTGCTTGAACGCTGCTCTTATATCCTGTGGGATGGCAAAGTGGTGCCTTTCACCGGCACGTTCCGGCAGAAAGTGCAAGCAGCCAACGAACAAATGGCCCGCAGTGCCCTTCGGGTGCTTGGGCTGGCCTACCGCGATTTGAAGCCAACCGAGGGGGCGGAGCATGAAGATCAAGTGGAATCCCAACTGATCTTCGTAGGCCTTACCGGCATGATCGATCCGCCGCGCCGCGAAGTGCGGGACGCGATTACCGTCTGCCGCCGGGCAGGTATCAAGACGGTGATGATCACCGGCGACCATGGGCTGACCGCCGAAGCGATCGCCGCCGATCTGGGTATTTTGCCGCGGGGCGGCACCTCGATGTCAGGCCAGCAGCTGGAGATGCTGAGCGACGAGGAGCTGGAGAAGCAGGTAGAGCACACCTACGTCTACTCCCGGGTGTCGCCGGAGCATAAGCTGCGGATCGTGAAGGCGCTGCAGCGGAACGGGCATGTGGTGGCGATGACCGGCGATGGCGTAAACGATGCGCCGGCCATCAAAGCCGCTGATATCGGCATCGCCATGGGCATGACCGGCACCGACGTCTCCAAAGAAGCGTCCTCGCTCATCCTCAGTGATGACAATTTCACGTCGATCGTCGCTGCAATTGAGGAAGGACGCAGCATTTATGAGAACATTCGCAAGTTTATTCGTTATTTGCTGGCCTCCAATGTCGGCGAAATTCTGACGATGTTCTTCGCCATGCTGGCAGGCTTGCCGCTGCCGCTGCTGCCGATCCAGATTTTGTGGGTGAACCTGGTGACCGACGGTTTGCCAGCGATGGCACTCGGTGTCGATCAACCGGAAAAAGACTTGATGGAACACAAGCCGCGCGGCAAGAACGAAAATATTTTTGCCCGTCGGTTAGGGTGGAAGATCATCAGCCGCGGCGTGCTGATCGGCGTATGTACGCTGGGGGCGTTCTGGCTGACGCTGCGCCATGCGCCGTCGGATCCGGCCCAACTGGTCAAAGCGCAATCCGTCGCCTTCGCGACGCTGGTTATGGCGCAGCTGATCCATGTGTTTGATTGCCGCAGCTCGCGGTCGATTTTCCATCGTAACATTTTGCAAAATAAATATTTAGTGGCCGCCGTCCTGTCGTCGATTGTGCTGCTGCTTGGCGTCATGTACATTGAACCGCTTCAGCCGATCTTCAAAACGGTACCGCTTGGCACGCGGGAGTGGGCAATCACGCTGGTGGCCGCAGGCATTCCGACCTTCCTAATGGGCGCGGGCAGCGTCTGGTCAGGCAATCGGAAACGGCGCAGCAGTGGACCGCGTCCCTTTGTTACCGCGAAAAGTACAAACATTCGTGCATAAAATCAATAGCTTTTCTACCGGGCAAAGGCGTAGACTAACCCTATCATCCAACGATGCAGGAGTGGGGTTAGCATGGAATTTACAAAAATGCATGGACTAGGTAACGATTTTCTCGTATTTTATGGTGAACAACAGCTGCCGGATAACGTATCCGAACTGGCGATCCGGTGGTGTGACCGATATTTTGGCGTTGGCGGGGACGGATTGGTATTTATTCTCCCGTCGGACAAAGCGGATTTTAAAATGCGGATTATTAACTCGGACGGTACGGAAGCAGAACAATGCGGCAACGCGATTCGCTGCGTAGCCAAATACGTCTATGACAACCGTCTGGTGGATAAAGACAGCGTAACGATTGAAACGTTGGGAGCAGGCGTTCAGCAAGTGACCTTGCAGGTCGAAGACGGTGTGGTCAAGACGGTGCGGGTCGACATGGGCGAACCGATCCTGGACGGCCTGACAATTCCAACGACGCTGAATCAAAATCCGATAGTAAGCCAGCCGATTGAGACGGACGGTCAAGAATTTAAGTTTACGGCCGTCTCGATGGGCAATCCACATTGCGTCATCTATGTGGATGATGCGCCGAATTTCGAAGTGACCACGTGGGGACCGAAGCTGGAGGTACATCCATACTTCCCGCGCAAGATCAACGTAGAATTCGCCACGGTGACGAATCGTGAGCGGGTGGAGATGCGCGTATGGGAACGCGGGGCAGGCCCAACGCTGGCTTGCGGTACGGGCGCTTGCGCTACGCTGGTGTCCTCCGTCCTAAACGGATTGACGGATCGCGCCGCCTGGATAGGACTCAAGGGCGGAGACTTGTTCATCGAATGGGATGAACGCGACAATCATGTCTATATGACGGGGCCAGCCGAAGCGGTATACAAAGGTAACGTCGAAGTTTAAGTCGGAGTTTACGTGGTCGAAATAATCGAAGCATAACGTTCATCCGAGAGGATGATGAACAATCGCCGGGTTCCCTGATCGGGAGTCCGGCTTTTTTTACGGTAACTACCAGCGATCTTCACCGGCGATACCTTATCAATCAGAACGATTTATGATAAATTAATATGATAATAGTTTGCGCCGGGATTGATTCATAATGCGAGTTAACTTCACGGCAGTCAGGGGGCAGAAGCATGAAACCGGATTTGCGTGCGACTTTGGAGCGCGAAGTTATTGTCGGCGACGGGGCCATGGGGACGTATTTGTACCAATTGGGTTTTCCGGTCGGCATTTCTTATGAAGAATTTAATTTGCTGCGCCCCGACGTGATCGGCGACATCCATCGCCGCTATCTCGATGCTGGGGCAAGGCTGTTGGAAACCAATACGTTTTCGGCAAATTACTATAAATTGTCTAAATTCGGACTGGAGGCCAAGGTGGAGGATATCAACCGGGCTGCAGTACGGATCGCGAAGCAAGCCGCGGGCGAACGTGCGTATGTTGCAGGAGCGGTTGGTTCCATCCGCGGCGGCAAGCGGGCGAACGTCACCGACCAAGAGCTTGGCAAATATTTTGAGCAGCAAATTGCTGCTTTGCTGAGCGAAGGGGTGGATGCGCTGCTGTTCGAGACGTTTTACGACCTTGGAGAAATGCGAATCGCTTTGGGACAAGCTCGCAAGCTGACGGATGTTCCGGTGATTTGCCAGTTCGCCGTCGATCAAATCGGACGCACGCTGGACGGATTTACGATTCCAGATGCGTTTGGAGCGGTGGTTGAGGAAGGGGCGGACGTGGTTGGCTTCAACTGCCATTCCGGTCCAAAAGGAATCATGGGTGTGATGGATGACGTGGAGGGGCCGCTCAACGTGCCGATGTCCGTTTTCCCCAATGCAGGTTTGGCGGACTATATCGATGGAGAATATGTATATGGAGCGACTCCGGATTATTTTGGAAAGTGTGCCCGTGCTTTCGCCGATTTAGGGGCGAGATTGATTGGAGGCTGCTGCGGTACGACACCGGAGCATATTGCCGCGATGGCCAAAGCCTTGGAAGGGTACGCTGCTCAGCCGCTGGCGAAGGAACAGAAGCTGCCTAAGCCGCATCTGTCTGCTAGCCTATCAATCAACGAGCAGTCGAATGCCGTACCTGTCGCCTCCAGCGACAAGGGGGCTGTATCCGGCGGCGGGGAGAACCACAAGCTTCCGAGCTTGACCGAGCTCGTGAAAGAACGGCATACCGTTATCGTTGAGTTGGATCCGCCGCGCGACCTGGATATCGGGAAATTTATGGAGGGCGCAGCTGCTCTGAAAGAAGCGGGCATCGATGCGCTTACGCTGGCGGATAACTCGCTGGCGGTGACGCGGATGAGCAACATGGCGCTTGGACATCTCGTCCAGTCTCAGCTTGGCGTAAGACCGCTGGTGCACATCGCCTGCCGGGACCGCAATCTCATCGGTACACAGTCGCATATGATGGGATTCGATGCGCTGGGCATCGACCACGTGCTCGCGGTGACGGGCGACCCTGCCCGCTTTGGCGATTTGCCGGGAGCGAGCTCAGTGTACGACTTGACGTCATTTGAGATCATTCGGATGATCAAGCAGTTGAATGAAGGGATTTCTTTTTCCGGGAAGCCGTTAAAGCAAAAAGCCAAATTCGTCGTAGGCGCCGCGTTTAATCCGAATGTAAAGCATTTGCACAAAGCGGTGGAGCGGCTGGAGAAGAAGATCGCCTCCGGCGCGGATTACATCATGACTCAGCCGGTATACGATCCGGAGCTGATCGTGGCGATCAAGCAGGCAACGGCGCATTTGGACGTGCCGATCTTCATCGGCATTATGCCGCTGGCCAGTGGCAAGAACGCTGAATACTTGCATAATGAGGTGCCTGGAATCCAGCTGTCGGATGAAGTTCGCAAGCGGATGGAGGGCCTGCAAGGTGAAGAGGGACGGGCGATGGGCGTTGAGATCGCCAAAGAGCTGCTCGATACGGCGATGGAGCATTTTAACGGAATTTATCTCATGACGCCGTTTATGTTCTATGAAATGAATGTCGCATTAACGAATTATATTCGCGAGAAGTCCAAACGGGGCTCGGCCCACTTGTCTCGGTTGTCATAATCAATTACAATAGGGTAACGGATGTGATGCCTATGTCGCACAGTATGACTGGGTACGGTGGGGCCGTCAGATCATATGGCGGTTACGTCGTCCAATTTGAAATCAAGTCCGTCAACCATCGGTATGCTGAGGTTGTTCTGCGGATGCCGCGGGAATGGACGTGCTACGAAGACGGACTAAGGCGTCTGGTTCAGCGCCATATCAAACGGGGACGCATTGATGTATACATCAGTAAAGAACGCGATGAATCCGGCACCCTTCCTTACGTATTAAACCGTCCGGTCGTCGAAGCATACCTGAAGGCAGCGGGTGAGCTCGCCAAGCACTACGGTGTTGACGCGAAGCTAAGCGCCAAAGATTTGCTATCTCTGCCGGATGTCTTGACGACGCCCGAGGAAGCAGCTCCGGCCGGCAGTGCTGATCCCGGATGGGAACAGGTGCTGACCGAAGGCTTGGAGGAAGCGCTGATTGGGCTTTTGGGCATGCGGGAACGGGAAGGGAAGCATTTGGCCGCCGATTTGGGTGCGCGACTGCAGCGGCTGGAAGCGATCCATGGCGAACTGGTTCGGTTGGCTCCGGAAGTTGTGAAAGAGTACCGAACCCGTCTGAAGAATCGGCTAACCGAACTGCTGGACGGGAACTACGACGAGCAGCGATTTGCGATGGAAGTGGCCGTGTTTGCGGACCGGTCGAACATCGACGAGGAACTGATTCGGCTGAAGAGTCACTTCGAACAGTGCCGCAGTCTGCTTCAAGCTTATGAACCGGTAGGGCGCAAGCTGGATTTTCTCATACAGGAAATGAACCGGGAAACCAATACGATTGGATCTAAAGCCAATCATTTGGCTCTAGTCAACCTGGTTGTCGAGATGAAGGCTGAGTTAGAGAAGATCCGCGAGCAGGCGGCGAATCTCGAGTAAGCCATCTACCCGGCGCCGGGTGAGTGAAGCAAATTAGGGGGAACTACCTGAACATGGCAATTAAACTTATTAACATCGGCTTTGGTAATATCGTATCGGCCAACCGGATCATATCGATCGTCAGCCCCGAGTCTGCGCCGATCAAGCGGATCATTCAAGAAGCGAGAGATCGCCACATGCTGATCGATGCTACATACGGGCGGCGTACGCGCGCGGTGATCATCACGGACAGCGATCATGTGATATTATCGGCGGTCCAGCCAGAGACCGTCGCTCATCGTCTGTCCACCAAGGAAGAAGACAACGACGAATAAAATGGAGAGAGCTATGTCTAAAGGGTTACTTATCGTATTATCCGGACCGTCTGGCGTTGGCAAAGGAACAGTATGCACTGAGCTGCGCAAGCGGATGCCGGAGCTGGTTTATTCCGTCTCGGCCACCACACGGCAACCCCGAGCTGGGGAAGAGAACGGCGTCAATTATTTCTTCAAAACCCGTGAGCAATTCCAGGAAATGATCGAGAATGATCAGCTTCTGGAGTATGCGGAGTACGTCGGCAATTTTTACGGGACTCCCCGCGATTTCGTGGAGGAAACGCTGGCTGGCGGGAAGGATATCATTTTGGAAATCGAGGTTCAGGGAGCGCTCAAAGTGAAAGAGAAATTCCCTGAGGGCGTGTTCGTGTTCCTGCTTCCTCCATCGCTTGATGAACTGAAAGGCCGGATTCAAGGTCGGGGGACGGAGAACCAGGCGACGATCGATCATCGTATGAGCGTGGCAGCCCATGAGATCGGACTGATGGAGAATTATGATTACGCCGTCGTGAATGACGAGATCGATTTAGCTTGTCAGAGAATACAATCCATTATCATCGCGGAGCATTGCAGAATTCGCAAGTCGTGCTAGCTAACGCTTCATATGGCGATGAGTCCAAATAAGAAGAGGTGTTTTTGAACATGCTGTATCCATCGATTGACAAAATGCTTGGAAAAGTCGGCAGCAAATACTCTTTGGTTGTAGCGGCTTCCCGGCGCGCGAGACAGCTGCGTGAAGGGGAGAAGAGCGAACTGAAGCAACCGAAGTCGCACAAGCAAGTGGGCATTGCCCTCGAAGAGATCTACGGGGACTACATTAAGTTGAAACAAGATGACGTAGTGACGGAAGAGATCAACAAAGACTAACACCAGACTCGTTCAGAGAACAAAGCATATACGAAAGGCCTCCGGGCTTCTTTTTACGACAACCGCGAGGTTGTTATTTTTTTCGTTTGGGGAAAGCGAGGGATAGCGATGTTAACCGGCAAGAAGGTTTTGTTAGGCGTGACCGGCGGTATCGCCGCGTTCAAAGCGGCATCCTTGTGCAGCAAGCTGGTGAAGGAAGGCGCGGAGGTTCGCGTCATTATGACTCAATCTGCGACCAAATTTATCACAGAGCTGACGATGCAGGCGTTATCGAAAAATTTCGTATACACCGATACCTTTGACGAAAAACACGCCGATTCCATCGCACATATTAATTTGGCGGATTGGGCTGATCTGGTGCTGGTCGCTCCGGCCACCGCGAACATCATCGGCAAAATGGCAGCAGGGATCGCAGATGAGATGCTCTCGACGACGCTGCTGGCGACCCAGGCGCCAATTATGCTGGCACCGGCGATGAACGTCCACATGTACGAGCACCCGGCGGTTGTCCGGAATATGGCAGAGCTGACGGCGCGCGGCGTCATGATGATCGAGCCCGGCGAAGGCCTCCTGGCGTGCGGTTATGTCGGGAAAGGACGGATGGAGGAGCCGGAGTCGATCGTCCGGGTGGTAAAGGATTATTTTGCACGGGAAGCCCGTATCGAGCAGAAACCTTTGGCCGGCAAAAAAGTTGTCGTCACTGCGGGAGGGACCGTGGAACGAATTGACCCGGTTCGCTATATTACCAACGATTCCTCGGGAAAAATGGGCTTCGCCATCGCCAAAGCAGCACAGCGCCTCGGTGCGGAGGTCGTGTTGATCGCCGGGCATACGCAGGTAGAGCCTCCAGTTGGCATTTCGGTTACCCGCGTGCAGTCGGCTCGGGATATGTTCGAGGCGGTACAAGCCGTATGGGCGGATACCGACATCCTTGTTAAGGCCGCCGCCGTAGCGGATTACCGGCCGAAGGAAGCCGCTGAACAGAAAATCAAAAAAACCGGGGATTCGCTTGTGCTGGAGCTCGTAAAAAACATCGATATCCTGGAGACCCTAGGCAAACAAAAAACAACGCAGTTCCTGATCGGCTTTGCCGCTGAAACAGAAAATGTGGAGCAGTATGCCATGGATAAGCTGAAACGCAAAAACTGCGATCTTCTGGTTGCGAACGATGTGACCGTGCAGGGAGCGGGATTTGGTACTGAAACGAACATCGTGAATATCTACGACGCATCCGGCTTAGTTCGATCTGTGCCGCAGATGACCAAGGATGAAGTGGCGCTGCAGATTATGGAGCTGGCTGCCGAACGGTTGGCGGGAATTGACCGATGACCTACCGTATGGCCAAAGTGATTGTTGATGTGCCGAGCCGGGAAACCGACCGGCCTTTTGACTATTTAATCCCTGAATCGATGGCTGGCTGGATCGAGGTGGGCAGCCGGGTGGGTGTTCCGTTTGGGCGCCGTACGGTTCAGGGCTTTGTCGTGTCCTTACATGAGCAGCCGGAGATGGACCCGGCGCGGATGAAGCCGATTCAGGAGCTGCTTGACATGATGCCGCCGCTGCCGCCGGACCTGGTGGAATTAGCGGAATGGATGAGCCGCAAATATGCCTGCAGTCTCATTGCCGCGCTGCAAGCGATGATTCCGGCGGCGCTGAAGGGCAAGGCGGAGCGGTATATTCGCGTGGCGGATGACGCCGCTGAAGAAGGGGCGTTGACCGGGGCGGTTGGACGGGCAGAAGGCGAAACCAATATCTTCACGTTATCGCAGTTACTCACGCCGGCGGAAGAGGAAATTTTACGTTTCGTCCGAGCTTCCGACACCGTCACGATGAATCAGCTTGGCGCTAAATATCCGGAGGCTGCCGGCCTCATTAAAGATATGTTAGCCCGGGGCGTGCTGACGGAAAGCCAGGCGATCAAGGACAAGGTGCGCAAGAAGACGGTCAAAACCGTTGCTGCCGCAGTCAGCGGCGAGGCGGCGCAGGAGGCGCTCGCGTCGTTTGGCCCGCAGGCGCGTCGGCAAAAGGAAGTATTGCAATACCTGCTGGAGGTGGGGTTGCCGCAGTCGCTTCAAGACGTTCTGCAGGCGCTGCAGGTAACCGCCGGTACTGTGAAGAAGCTGGCGGAGAAGGGATTTGCCGTCATCGAGGATGTCGAGGTGTTCCGCGATCCGTACCAAGGCCGGCGCTTCCAGCGCAGTGAGCCGCTGCCGCGCACGCCGGAGCAGGAGTTGGTCTACCAACGTCTTGCGGAAACGCTGGACGCTCAGCGGCATGAAGTGTTCTTGCTGCACGGTGTGACGGGCAGCGGCAAAACCGAAGTGTACTTGCAGACGATCGAACGCTGCATTGCTTCGGGTCGCCAGGCGATCGTCCTCGTGCCGGAAATTTCGCTGACCCCGCAAATGGTCGAACGATTTAAGGGGCGCTTCGGCGCGAAGGTGGCGGTACTGCACAGCCGCTTGTCCACCGGCGAACGGTACGACGAATGGCGTAAAATCCGCGAAGGCCGCGTCGAAGTGGCGATTGGCGCACGCTCGGCGATCTTCGCCCCGTTCAGCAAGCTTGGGCTGATCGTAATGGACGAAGAGCATGAAACCTCCTATAAGCAAGAGGAAACGCCAAAATACCATGCCCGTGACGTAGCGGTGAGACGGGCCCGCCAGCATGGGGCTGCCGTGATTCTAGGTTCGGCCACGCCGTCGCTGGAAAGCTACCACGCGGCGCGTTCCGGAGGCGGCGAGTACGGGGAGTTCGCCCCGATTCTGCTGGAGATGAAGCAGCGTCCGGCTGGCAGCCGGCTGCCCGGCGTGCAAATCGTCGATATGCGTGAAGAGCTGAAGGAAGGCAATCGCTCGATGTTCAGCCGCGCGCTGCATCAAGGCATCGCCGCCCGGCTGGAGCGCGGGGAGCAAACCGTGCTGCTGCTGAACCGGCGGGGATATTCGACGTTTGTCATGTGCCGGACCTGCGGGTATGTGGCAAGTTGTCCGAATTGCGACATCTCGCTTACGTATCATCAGAAGTCAAACAACCTGCGTTGTCATTATTGCGGTTATGCGGAAGTCGCGCCCTCTGTGTGCCCGGAATGCGGCAGCGAGCATATCCGTTACTTCGGTACCGGAACCCAGCGGGTGGAAGGTGAGCTGGCCAAGCTGTTTCCCGGCATCCGCGTCATTCGCATGGACGTCGATACCACTAGCGAAAAAGGCGCCCATGAGAAGCTGCTGCAGGCGTTCCGCGAGAAAAAGGGCGATGTCCTGCTAGGCACGCAGATGGTTGCGAAGGGGCTGGATTTTCCTGATGTGACGCTGGTCGGCGTCATCGCGGCGGATACGGCGCTGAATTTCCCGGATTTCCGGTCGGCGGAGAAGACGTTCCAGCTGCTCACGCAGGTTGCCGGGCGCGCAGGGCGGCACCAACTGCCCGGTGAGGTATTTATCCAGTCTTATATGCCAGAGCATTATTCGATTGTTCATGCCAGCGGCCACGATTATTTATCGTTTGTCCGCGAGGAGCTGAAGACGCGCAAGACGATGCATTATCCGCCGTACAGCCGGTTGATCCTGGTTACGCTGTCGCATGAGAAGTTGCCGCTGCTGCTGCGCATGGCTGAAAATTTTGCCGGCGATCTGCGGGCAAAAGCTCAACGCCAGGGATGGTTCGGCAGCCTGGATCGGTTCGTACCGGCGGCGCTGGACATACTTGGCCCGGTCGCTTCGCCGATCCCGCGAATCAAGAACCGTTACCGAATCCAATGCATGGTGAAATACCGCGGCGATCTTGATGCGGTAGGCCTGGTCCGGGAGACGGCCGCGGCAACGCTGGACCAATGGCGCGATGCAATGCTTCAGATCAGTATCGATGTCGATCCGCAAATGCTGATGTAAGCACGGAAGAAATGATCCATTTTTCATCCGCTAGCATATATTTGGGATAAAATAGGGAAAGAGCAAGAGAAACTATGAAAGTGATGACGGGAAAGGGAGTGCCATCATGGCGATTCGGATTATTGTGAAGGAACCGGATGAAGTGCTACATCAGGTAGCTAAAGAAGTGAAGAAGATTACGCCGAATATTCAAAAACTGTTGACGGATATGGCGGATACGATGTATGACGCGGAGGGCGTAGGTCTGGCTGCGCCGCAAATCGGCATCCTCAAGCGGGTGATCGTGGTTGATGTCGGCGATGAGCACGGACTGATTGAGTTGATCAATCCCGAGATCGTGTCCAAGGAAGGTGAGCAATTCGGGCCGGAAGGCTGCCTCAGTATTCCGGGATATCGCGGGGATGTTCGCCGTGCTATGACCGTTACCGTGAAGGGACTGGACCGCAACGGCAATGAAGTGACTTATACGGGCTCCGAGCTGCTAGCGCGCGCGTTCCAGCATGAAATCGACCATCTCAATGGTGTATTGTATACGGACATTGCGGAAAGAGTGTACGAAATTACCCCTGAGGGTGAAGAGAAGGAGTGAACAGCGCCCGATGAATATCGTATTTATGGGGACGCCGGCGTTTGCGGTGCCTTCGCTGGAAGGACTGCTGCGCGAAGGATACAACGTCGTAGGCGTGGTCACGCAGCCGGATCGGCCGCAGGGGCGCAAAAAAGTGCTGACGCCAACGCCGGTCAAGGAAGCCGCTTTGCGTCATGGGCTTCCGGTGCTGCAGCCGACGCGGATGCGTGCGCCGGAGGCGGTGGCGGAGGTCGCCGCTTTGCAGCCTGACTTGATCGTCACTGCAGCGTACGGTCAAATTTTGCCGAAGGGCGTGCTCGATCTGCCGAAGTACGGCTGCCTGAACGTGCACGGCTCGCTGCTGCCGAAATACCGCGGCGGGGCGCCGATCCAGCGGGCGATTATTAACGGCGAGAAAGAAACGGGCATCACCCTGATGTACATGGCTGAGGGGCTTGATACCGGCGATATGATCGCCAAGACGGTGGTGCCGATCGACGATGAGGATACGTCGGGGACGTTGTTCGAGAAGCTGAGCGAAGCCGGGGCACGACTGCTGCTGGAGCAGCTGCCGTTGATCCTTGACGGCAAGGCAGACCGGATTCCGCAGAACGATGCGGAAGCGACCTATGCACCAAATTTGACGCGGGAGGATGAGCGCATCGATTGGAGCGCGACCTCGCGGCAAATTTATGATCGCGTGCGGGGACTGGTGCCTTTTGCCGGCGGGTTTACGACCTGGAACGGCGAGGTCTTTAAGGTTTGGGCGGTGGCCAAACCTGCGGAGACAGGTGCCTCTGCGAATGGTAAGGCATCTGAACCCGCGCCGGGGACGGTGCTGGAGCTATCGGCGCAGGGCATCAAAGTGAAAACCGGGGACGGCGCGGTATGGCTGACCCGGGTGCAGCCCGCTGGTAAGAAGGCGATGGAGGCCGGCGATTTCATTCGCGGCGGCGTAATGCAAGTTGGGACGGTCTTGTCATGAGCGGCACCGAAAAGCGGCCGGGTTCAGGCTCGGGCGGTGGCAAAGGACCTGGAACCGGCGCGAAAACAGCTGGACAAGCCAGCCGCAGCGGGGGAGTAAATAAGCCGTCTGGCACGCCTTCATCCCGCGGGGGCGGCCGAAATCAGACGGCTGCATCGGCCCGCAGCGTAGCGCTTGAGGTGCTGACAGCCGTTGAGCAGGAAGGAGCCTACAGCAATTTACTGCTGAATGGAGCGCTGCAAAGGTCCGGATTAACCGGGCCGGACGCAGGCCTGGCTACCGAGCTCGTCTACGGCACCATACAGCGGTTGAACACGATCGATTATTTTCTCGAACAGTTTGTGACGAAGGGGCTCGCAAAATTAGCGCCTTGGGTGCGTAATCTGCTCCGGCTCAGCTTCTATCAGCTGCAATATCTGGACAGGATCCCTCCGCATGCCGCTGTGAACGAAGCGGTGAACCTGGCGAAACGCAAGGGGCATCAGGGGATATCCGGCATGGTGAACGGCGTGCTTCGCAACGTGCTGCGCCGCAAAGAGGAGTTGCATTTACCGGAGGGACTGGCCCCTGTGCAGCGCATTGCCCTGGAGCATTCGCACCCGGAATGGATGGTGGCGCTCTGGATCCGGCAATACGGCGAATCTGCCGCAGAGGCGATCTGCCGTGCCAACAATGAGCCGCCTTCGGTCAGCGTTCGGGTTAATCGCACGAGAGCGAGTCGGGACGAGGTGTTGCGCCTCATGGAGGAGCAAGGGTTGCGAGCCTCGGCCTCGCCGATCTCCCCGGACGGCATCGTTGTTCACAGCGGCGGCAATATGGCGCTGACCTTCTGGTACCGGGAAGGCTTGATTTCCGTTCAAGACGAAAGCTCCATGCTGGTTGCCGAAGCGTTGGATCCGCAGCCAGGGATGAATGTACTGGACTGCTGCGCTGCGCCTGGCGGCAAGACATGCCATATCGCTGAGATCATGAAAGGCCGCGGCCGGGTGCTGGCGAACGACATCCATCCGCACAAGGCGAAGCTGATCGAGGACCATGCCAAGCGGCTGGGGCTGGACAACGTCGATACGTTGTCAGGCGACGCTCTGAAGCTCGCGGAGCGGCTGGAGGCCGCTTCCTTCGACCGAATATTGCTGGACGCTCCTTGTTCCGGACTTGGCGTGATTCGCCGCAAGCCGGATTTGAAGTGGGCGAAGACGCCGGAGGACATCACGGAGATTACCGGCATCCAGAATGCACTGCTCGATTCGGTGAGCGGGCTGCTCAAGCCGGGCGGCTTGCTGGTCTACAGCACTTGCACGATTGAGCCGCGCGAAAATGCCGAGATGGTTGCCTCCTTCCTGAGCCGCCATCCGGAATTCGAGCTGGCGGATGAGCTGATCAGCTGGGAGGAACGTGGTGCTTTGGCAGCTGCCGCTGGGCGAGTCGAGGCTGGCCTGCAGATTTTGCCGCAGGACGCTCACTCAGATGGGTTTTATATTGTCCGACTTCGCAGGAAGTTGATAGAGAAGAATTGACATGCCAAGGTCAAGCAGCCGTTTGAAACGGCGGGCTTGGCCTTTTTGCGCCGCTGCTGTCGGAAGCTCGACTTTAGTCGGAAGCCAATTTATGATAAAATGGGAAGAATGAGTGGGTAACTTTTCAAAATCGAGATGGACAGGTGTGTGAAGATGAAACCTTTTATATATGATTATACGTTGGAAGAATTACAGGAATGGGCCGTATCGCAGGGAGAACCCGCGTTTCGCGGCGGGCAGATCTTTGATTGGCTGTACGTCAAGCGCGTCAGCTCCTTCGATGAGATGACCAACCTGTCCAAGGCGCTTCGGCAGAAGCTAAATGACGAATTTGCGTTCGTTACGCTGCAGGAGATTACGAAGCTGGAATCTAAGGACGGAACGGTGAAGTTCCTGTTCGGGCTGCATGATGATCATGCTATTGAAACGGTCATCATGAAGCATAACTATGGCAACAGCATCTGCGTGACCACCCAGGTCGGCTGTAAGGTCGGCTGTACGTTTTGTGCCTCGACATTAGGGGGGCTGAAGCGGAATTTGACGGCGGGAGAAATTGTCGCCCAGGTCGTGCAGGCGCAAAAAATTTTGGACGCCAAAGGCGAACGCGTCAGCAGTATCGTGATTATGGGAACCGGCGAGCCCTTTGAAAATTATGATGCCACGATGAAATTTTTGCGGATTATGATCCATGAAAAGGGCTTGAACATCGGACAACGGCATATTACTGTATCAACGAGCGGGATTGTCCCGAACATTTATCGGTTTGCGGACGAGAACACGCAAATTAACTTGGCGATTTCGATCCATGCGCCAAATGATGCGCTCCGCTCGAAGTTGATGCCGGTCAACCGGCGCTTTCCGTTTGACGACGTGATGGAGGCGCTCCGTTATTACATTGCCAAAACCGGCCGCCGCATTACGTTCGAGTACGCGCTGATCGGCGGGGTGAATGACCAGCCGGAGCATGCGGAGGAACTGGCCGACGTGATCAAGGATATGCTTTGCCACGTCAATTTGATTCCAGTCAACTATGTGCCGGAGCGTAAGTATGTGAGAACGTCGCGTAATGATATTTTTAAGTTTCAGCGCGTATTGGCGGATAAAGGCATCAATGTGACCATCCGCCGGGAGCAAGGCCATGATATTGCCGCTGCCTGCGGACAATTGCGGGCGAAGCACATGGAGTCTGGTGCGAGGTGAGCGAATGTGATGAATTGTGTGTTTGTAAGTGATGTGGGACGAGTCCGTTCCGTCAATGAAGATTGTACCTGGGTGGACCAGCTGGAATCCGGATACACGCTGGCGATTGTTGCGGACGGAATGGGCGGCCATCAGGCTGGAGACATTGCCAGCCGCATGGCGGTAGATACCATTACCGAGGATTTGGTATCGCTGCCGGCAGGGTTGTCGGCGGAGGCTTGCGGGGAAGAATTGAAGAAGGCAATTCTTCACGCGAACGAAGCCGTATTCCGCAAAGCGTCAGAGCATGTGGAGTACCATAGTATGGGCACCACAGTTGTTGCGGGGATCTTCGCAGGCCGCGACGGCGTGATCGCCCATATCGGTGACAGCCGGGCCTACCATTTCCGGCAGGGCCAGCTCGTCCAACTGACGGATGACCACTCGCTGGTCAATGAGCTGCTCAAGAACAACCAGATCAGCGCGGAGGAGGCGACGGTGCATCCGCATCGGAATGTCGTAACCCGCGCGCTGGGAACCGATGAGCAAGTTGAGGTCGACTTGAACCGGGTGTCGTTGGAGCCAGGGGATATTTTGCTGCTTTGCAGCGACGGTCTCAGCAACTACGTAACACCGGAACAAATGGCTCTGACGCTGGGATCAGAAGATCTTGGGTTACAGGGCCGGGCCGACCAATTGCTCCAGCTGGCGCTGAACGCAGGAGGCGACGATAACATTAGCGTTGCTCTGCTGGAACAACATGAGGATGCCGGGTCGGGCAAAAAGGAGTGGAATTCATGATCGGACACGAATTGGGCGGTCGTTATCAAATTATCGAGAGGATCGGCGGAGGGGGCATGGCGCTTGTCTACAAAGCGCAGGACCTGCTGCTGAACCGCTACGTGGCCATCAAAGTGCTGCGTCAACAATTTGTGAACGACGAGGAATTTATCCGGCGATTCCGCCGGGAAGCGCAGTCTGCTGCATCCTTGTCGCACCCGAATATCGTCAGCGTGTATGACGTTGGACAAGAAGATGAGATTCATTACATCGTGATGGAATACGTTGAAGGGCAGAACCTCAACGAAATCATTAAGGAGCGGGCCCCGCTTCAGGTCGAGGAAGCCGTTCGCATTGCGTCGCAAATCGCCGATGCGCTGGACCACGCCCATCAGAACCAAATTATTCACCGGGATATCAAGCCGCATAACATTTTGATTGGACGAAACGGACGCGTCAAAGTGACCGATTTCGGGATTGCCCGTGCCGTCACGTCGGCGACCATTACGCAAACCGGCTCCGTGGTGGGCTCGGTGCATTATTTCTCGCCGGAGCATGCGAAAGGTGTAGCCACCGGGGAGAAATCTGACCTGTATTCGCTGGGGATCGTGTTGTACCAGATGCTGACCGGTCGGTTGCCGTTCCTTGGGGAAAGCCCCATCAGCGTAGCCTTAAAGCATTTGCAGGAGCAATTTGATGAGCCGCGCATGGTGAATCCGATGATTCCGCAAAGCGTGGAGAACATCATTTTGAAATCGATGCGGAAGAATCCGAACGAACGCTATCAGTCTGCCAAAGAGATGCTTCGCGACCTGGAGACCTGCTTGTTGCCGGAACGAAGAACGGAATCGAAATTGGCCTTTATAGATGATCATGACGAAGACAGCACGCGAGTCATTCCAGCGATTCGTCCGCAGTATCAACCTCAAGGTGCGGCAGCAGGACCATCCAAACTGTCCCGCGACAGCGGATCAACGATGGCAGAGGAACGAGAAAATGCTCCTAAGAAAAAGGTTTGGAGCAAGCCAACGCTTTGGGTCAGCCTGACGCTGGTTGTCCTGCTCGCCTTAGCCGGTGTGGCCTGGTACGTGACGAGCTTGGTGACCGTTCCTGAAGTCGCTGTGCCAAACGTGCTTAACTTAGAAGAGCAACAGGCAATCCAAACTTTGACCGATAAAGGGATTGCCGTCGGGGAGATCACCCGGGAATACAAAGAAGGCGTGGACGAAGGGATCGTCTATGAGCAGAGCAAGCCGGAAGGGACGATGGTCAAGGAAGGTTCGGTCATCGACTTGAAGGTGAGCACGGAGAAACCGCCGGAGAAGATGCCGTCATTAACGGGCAAAACCTATGATGATGCGCTCCAGCAATTGAAGGATCTTGGAGTAGACGAGTCCCGCGTGCAGAAAGTAGAGGAAAACAACGCCGAGATTGAGCCAGGCAATGTCCTCAGCCAATCGCCGGAAGCGGGAGAGGATTTTAACCCAGAGACGGATACGATCGTGCTGAAGGTCAGCAAGGGACCGTCTGAGGTGAAAATGCCAGACCTCGTGAACAAGACACAAGCGGAAGCGGAAAAAGCGATCCGAGACGCAGGGCTGGTGTTGGCAGAGGATGGTATCAAAGAAGAATCGAGCTTCGAGGTCGAGGCGGGCAGAGTAACGAAGCAGTGGCCTTATGCCCCGGACGATCTGGTGGCACCGGGTTCAAAAGTAACCTTGTTTATCAGCACCGGCTATCCGCAGGAAGCGATTAACTATACGTTCCAAGTACCGGCTGCACCTGCACAGGAAGGCCAAATCAGTAAATATACGATCGTGTACGGCGATGCTCGCGGGGAGGGGCGCGAATGGGGTTCGCAAAAGGTAGGCAAACCGCAATACCTGTCGGTTGACCTGGTTCTGGCGCCGAACAAGAACGGTTACGTAACGGTGACGCGTGACGGCGTCTTGCTGGACACTTACCCGATCTCGTACATCGATGCGAAGCAAGGAACCGTACCTGTGCCGCAATTCCCGGACCAAGGCGGCGGTACGGAAGATGAGAACACCATGGATATGAACTCGGGCGATAATCCGCCCGATACCGGCATGATCTTATCCGGTAAGCTGGCTTCGGTCCAGAAGGAACAAGGCGCAGCCCAAGGTAAAGGAAAGGCGGGTAAACCCAAAGAACATGGTAAGGGCAAAGACAATTAAGTTAGACCGATATGAAAGCGAGGCCGGCATCTATGCCTGAAGGCTTGATTGTGAAGGCATTAAGCGGATATTACTACGTGAAGCCGGCGACGACGGCGCAGGACGGGGCAGCGGAGGGGTATATCCAGTGCCGCGGACGAGGGATTTTTAAGAAGAAAGGCATTACACCCTTGGTAGGCGACAGGGTGATTTATTCCCCCACCGAAAACGGGGAAGGGACCGTGGATGAAATCCTGCCAAGGGAAACCGAGCTGATCCGTCCGCCGATTGCCAACGCCAAGCTGGCGGTGCTGCTGTTCTCCCTGCGGGAGCCGGATCTCAATCTGCAGCTGCTAGACAAGTTTCTGGTGCATATCGAGCACGCGGGTTTGCAAGCCCTGATCTGCCTTACCAAGGAGGATTTGCTGGAGGAGAATGGAGCGGAAGAAACTCCAGAAATTATTCGCCAGGTCAAAGCTATGTATGAATCCATCGGTTATGAGGTCATTGTCACCAGCTCCGTGACCGGAATGGGAACCGAGGAAGTCAAATCCCGTTTGGCTGGGGAGATCAGCGTCTTCTCGGGCCAATCGGGGGTCGGAAAATCCTCGCTGCTTAACGCGATGCTCGGGTTAGCGCTGGAGACAAGTGAAATTAGCCTCAAGCTGGGCCGGGGACGTCATACGACGCGGCATGTCGAGCTGATTGAGCTGGAGAACGGCGGTTACGTGGCGGATACCCCCGGCTTTAGTCAGCTGGATTTTCTCGAGTTAGGGATCGAGGAGTTATCCAGCTGCTTCCGGGAATTTACCGATTACGCGGAGGGCTGTAAATTCCGCGGCTGCAGCCATTTGCATGAGCCCGGCTGCAAGGTCAGAGAGGCTGCGGACCAAGGAGAAATCGCCGCCAGCCGTTATGAGCATTACGTACAGTTCTATGAAGAGATGAAGGACAAGAAGCGGAGGTATTGACGTCATGAGCAACAACATCTATATCGCGCCGTCGATTTTGTCGGCGAATTTTGCCAAGCTGGGTGAGGAGGTCGCTGACGTAGAGCGGGGAGGCGCTGACTGGCTGCATGTGGACGTAATGGACGGCCATTTCGTCCCGAACCTGACGTTTGGTCCGCTGGTGTTGCAAGCGATCGCTCCGCAAACCAAGCTGCCGCTGGACGTCCATCTGATGATTGAGAAGCCCGAGGAGTATATCCCAGCCTTTGCCAAAGCAGGTGCGCATCTGATCACCGTCCATGCGGAAGCTTGCGTCCATCTGCATCGAGTGCTCCACCTCATTAAGGAGCAAGGGGTGAAGGCAGGAGTAGCAATTAATCCAGCCACTCCGGCTTCAGCTGTTCGCGAGGTGCTGGAAGACGTTGATCTCGTGCTGGTTATGACGGTAAATCCCGGCTTTGGCGGACAGGCGTTTATTCCGGGCACGCTGCGCAAAATTCGGCAGCTGAAGGCCTGGAAGGATGAGCTGGGCTTAACAGACTTGCGGATTGAAGTGGACGGCGGGATTGCTGCGGCGACGGCGCCGCTGGTTGTCGAGGCGGGAGCGGATGTGCTGGTCGCCGGCAATGCGGTGTTTGGCCAAGCTGACCGACGTGCGGCGATGGCAGAAATCCGCGAGAGCCTGGTCGGATTGGCATAGGCGCCTTAAGATGCGCATACATTGGTTACATGAGCGAAGGTTCTCATGTAGCCTTTTTTTTGTGGCGGGAATACACGGGTAAATGACATCAAACATAGAATATGGGTGAAGGCATGAGCACGATGGGGAGGGTGAACGATGAAATTTTACACATTCAAGCTGCCTAAGTTTTTGGGAGGATTCGTTAAGGCGGTACTGAACACGTTTCACAAGAACTAACGGGCGGGGCCTGAATACCCGCCCCGAGCAGCGGAAGGGCGCGCCTAGCGGTTCCCGCCAAAAGGATTGCTTGGGCGCTGACTTCAAGGGAAAATGCGCAGTAAAAAAGCACCTCCATAGGAAAAGGTGCTTTTTGTCTATAATTCGTCCCGTCTGTTACACGCGGGTCACTTTACCGGATTTCAAAGCCCGAGTACTAACGTATACGCGTTTCGGTTTGCCGTCTACCAAGATCCGGACCTTCTGCACGTTTACGCCCCAAGAGCGCCGATTGCGATTGTTTGCGTGAGATACATGGTTACCGCTGCCTGGCTTCTTGCCAGTCACATAACATTTGCGAGCCATTCATTACACCTCCTGTTCCAGATACACCTGTCTTGAAAATAACACTAACACTTCAATATCACGGTTATTGACAATACTTAAATATAATATCACAGTAAAAAAAGCTCCGTCAACAGCTATTGACGTTCGACTCTTTTATTTATTTCTCTCTGCTCTTATAGTACAATATAGTTTAGTCCATAATAATTTCTATGGAAGGAGTGAGATAGGCGTGGCTGTAAATCTTACGACCGAATATGGACGAATCGATATTTCGGAGGAAGCCATTAAGGTGATCGCCGGATCGGCCGCCATGGAGTGTTATGGACTGGTTGGAATGGCAAGCCGAAAGCAGTTCAAGGACGGCATTGCCGAATTGCTGGGGCGCGAGAATTTGGCCCGGGGTGTGGAAGTGAACCTGGATAATCATCGATTAGCTATTTATCTTTATATTATAGTCAGTTATGGCACGAAAATTTCCGAGGTCGCACACAACATACAGCTCAAAGTGAAATACGTATTAAATGAAATCGTTGGACTCGAAGTGGATCAGGTGAATATCGTAGTCCAAGGTGTACGCGTATCAAGCTAGGAAGGGGAATTTTCATTGAGTAAGCGTTCTTTAACTGGAACAGATTTCACCGCTATGGTATTGGCAGGCGCGAAGCGGCTGACAGAGCATGCTGAGCACGTCAATTCCTTGAACGTATTCCCGGTACCCGATGGGGATACTGGAACGAATATGAATTTGACGATGACCGCCGGCGTAACGGAATTGAAAGATCACGGAACCGGAGGTTTGGGCAGCAGAGCAGCCACTTTATCCAAGGGCCTGTTGATGGGCGCACGCGGGAATTCCGGCGTGATTTTGTCCCAACTGTTCCGTGGCTTTAGCCGTTCTGCTGCATCATTGGAAGAGATGAATGCAGCCCAATTTGCCGCTGCGCTGCAAAGCGGGGTAGATACCGCTTATAAAGCGGTCGTCAAACCGGTGGAGGGCACGATTCTGACGGTAGCCAAGGAAGCAGCTAAGCATGCCGTCTATTATTCGCGCAGAACAACGGATATCACGGAATTGATGAGCGAGGTGCTGGCCAAAGCGAAGGAAGCGCTCGCGAATACGCCGGAGCTGTTGCCGGTATTGAAACAGGTTGGCGTCGTGGATTCGGGCGGTCAAGGACTTGTTTATATTTATGAAGGATTTTTACAATGGCTGCAAGGCGGCGCCAGCAGTGAAGCCGCTGCGACATTGGGACAAGCCCCCGCACCCGTTGCCAAACCAGAGCTGCGTGCTCCAGCGGCCGCACCGGTGCATGCTCCAACTTCGGCACAAGCTAAGCTCGAAACAGAGGATATCGAATACCTCTATGACATGGAATTTTTCATTAATCGAAAAATCGGTGAAATCAAGGATGCTGTTTTTGACGAGGATCAGTTCCGGAAAGCGCTTTCGGTCAATGGGGATTCGATTATCGTGATCGCGGACGACGAGATTATCAAAGTCCATGTCCATTCGAAAACGCCGGGCGACGTGCTGAATCTGGCACTGCGTTACGGTGAAATTACACAAATTCATATTTTGAACATGCGTGAGCAGCACCGGGATCTGTTGATCGCGGGGATGGATGCCGCGCCGCCGAT
The DNA here is from genome assembly GCF_032465655.1 of Paenibacillus sp. 3LSP. Taxonomy (NCBI): domain Bacteria; kingdom Bacillati; phylum Bacillota; class Bacilli; order Caryophanales; family Paenibacillaceae; genus Paenibacillus; species Paenibacillus sp. 3LSP. Next base: position 27,335 of record NZ_JAWDJI010000263.1, read on the forward strand.
GCCGGAGCTGTTCGCCGAGATTCCAGCAGAACCGGCTCAACCGGTGGATCCAGCAGGGATTCCTGCGGATGAGCTGGCGCCTTATGGCTTTATCGCCGTTGCTTCTGGAGACGGGATTTCGGAAATTTTCAAGAGCTTAGGCGTGGATGTCGTCCTGTCCGGCGGGCAGACGATGAACCCAAGCACGGAAGATTTCGTGAAGGCGATCCGGTCGATTTCGGCTCAGCACGTGTTCGTTCTGCCGAATAACTCGAATATTATTCTGGCTGCACAGCAGGCGCGTGATTTGCTTGAAGGGGAGCGCAATGTGACAGTCATCCCAAGCAAGAGCATTCCTCAGGGGATTGCCGCAGCGTTTGCTTTCCAAGAAGAAGAAAGCGTGGAAGTCAACACGGATAACATGCAGAACGCCGTGCAACACGTGAAGACAGGTCAAGTGACGTATGCGGTCCGTGACACGATGTTTGATGATTTGGAAATTACCGCAGGTCATTATATCGGTATTGCCGATTCTAAAATTGTGGCCACTGAAGAGGGCTTGCTGGAAACGAGTCAGGGCTTATTAGCCAAGATGCTCGCTGGCGGCGATGAAATCGTTACGGTACTCGCCGGTGAAGAAGCTGACGAAGAGATGACGAATGCGCTGGTGGCCTGGATTCATCAGGAATATCCCGACGTCGAGGTAGAGGTCCATAACGGCGGGCAACCGATTTATTATTATCTGTTTTCGGTAGAGTCCTAATCCCCATGAGAGGATGAAGATACCTATGAATCAGGCTGTCATTATTGCCGACAGTACGGCGGATATCCCGCAGGCGACCGTCTCGGAATACGGAATTCACATCGTACCGATGCGGCTGGCCTTCGGAGACCAATCTTATCTTGAAGGCATCGACATCACCGCGGAAGAGTTCTACGATAAGTTGATCCAATCGAAGGAACTGCCTACCACTTCGCAGACCTCGCCGTCTCAGTATGTGGAGGTATACCGCAACTTGCTTGCCGCCTATCCCGGTTCGCCGATCATTTCGATCCATATCTCCTCCGGGATGAGCGGAACTTATCAATCCGCAGTGCTGGCGAAGGAGATGCTGGAAGAAGAGCTGGGGCATCCGGTCGATGTCACGGTCATTGACTCGCTGTGTGCGACGTACGGCTTTGGCCTTCAGGTTGTGCATGCCGCGCGGATGGCGAAGCAAGGGGCTTCGGTCGAGGAAATTCGAGCTGAGGTTGAGCGGCTCGGGAAGGCGCGTCGGTTATATTTTCTCGTCGATACGCTGGAATACTTGCAAAAAGGCGGACGGATCGGTAAAGCCGCAGCCATTCTGGGCAACCTGCTGAACATTAAGCCGATCTTGTCGGTGGACCAGGAGGGCGTGATTTACGCTGTCGATAAAGTCCGAGGCCGCAAGAAGGCTATGGCCCGCGTCATCGAGTTGTTTGTGAATGATTTTGCCGGGGTGAAGGACATTAACGTGGCCGTTTGCGATTGCGTGAATCCGGAAGGCTCCGAGGAGATCCTGGCTCTGCTGCGGCAGCACTTTACGCTGCATGAGGTTGTCCGCAACAGCATCGGTGCCGTGGTTGGAACGCACGTAGGTCCGGGGACCGTGGCGACGTTTATTTGGCCGGCGAAGTGATGGGGCTAGGGGCGAAACTGGTGATGTCCGGATGAAGCACGTCGTTGTGCCTGGACAGCAAATCTAACGGACAGTAAAGACCTTATTAGCTTTAATTCCCGGATATTTCCTGCGTTAACGGACTCCGGAGACCTTATTTAGCATATACGAACGGTATCTGGTTGGTTTTGATCCAAATAAGGGCTGCTCGGTCCGTTAGAAACGGAAGTTATCGAGAATTGGTGGATTAACGCCTCTGGTGTCCGTTAGACTGCCAGCCGGGCTCGCGCCCGTGCTTCGTGATCCGAAGATGCGTTTTTGAACTACCTCTATAAAGTGAGGGGATGAAAGTTGGATTTACATCACATCCCCGTAAAGCAAGTCAGCGGCGTGAGCGCTCTTAAACAAGAAGAGCTTCACGCCTTTGGCATCTTTACGGTGAATGACTTGATTGAATATTATCCGTTCCGGTATGAGGATTACCGGCTGCGCTCCTTGACGGAAGTGAAGGACGGAGACAAGGTGACGGTACAGGCGAAAATCATGGGGCTTCCGGTCCTGCAACGGTACGGGCGGAAATCCCGCCTCACTTGCAAAATGATCGCCGATGACTGGATGTTCACGGCGACATGGTTTAACCGTCATTTCCTCAAGGATCAGCTGACGACGGGACGGGAGATTATCCTGACCGGCAAATGGGACATGCGTCGCAGCCAGCTGACGGTGTCCGAGTCGGAGTTCCCTGACCGCGGGACGCTCCGCAGCGGCAGTTTGCAGCCGGTCTATTCGGTCGGCGGTAAAATTACGCAGCAGTGGATGCGGAAGACGATTGGACAAGCGCTGCAGCAATATGGGGAGATGATCCCGGAGATTCTGCCGCTCGAACTGCTTCGCAAATATGGGCTGATGCCCCGCAAGACGGCGATTTTGCGGCTGCACCAGCCGCAGGACAGTGAGGAGGGGCAGCAAGCGCGGCGCCGTATGGTGTACGAGGAGCTGTTCCTGTTCCAGCTCAAGCTGCAGGCGTATCGGGCGATGAACCACGAGCGGATGGACGGGGTTGCGCATGTGGTGGATAACGCCACGATTCGGGAATTCGTGCGCAGCCTGCCGTTTGAGCTGACCGATGCTCAGAAGAAGGTGGAGCTGGAAATTCTAAAGGATATGCGCTCGCCTTATTGCATGAACCGATTGTTGCAAGGCGACGTCGGTTCCGGCAAAACGGTCATCGCCGCCATCGCGTTGTATGCGGCGGTGAAGTCGGGGCACCAGGGTGCTTTTATGGTGCCGACGGAAATTTTGGCCGAGCAGCATATGCGCTCCCTGTCCCGGCTGTTTGAGCCGTTTGGTATCACGGTCGGCCTGTTGACCGGCAGTGTGACGGGACGCAAACGCAAGGATTTGCTCGGCTCGCTACAAATGGGGCTCACCGACATCGTGGTGGGGACGCATGCGTTAATCCAAGAGGACGTGTTCTTTCGGTCGCTGAGCTTGGTCATCACCGATGAGCAGCACCGGTTTGGCGTGAATCAGCGCAGCATTTTGCGGCGCAAAGGCTTTAACCCGGACGTGCTGACGATGACGGCCACGCCAATTCCGCGCACGCTGGCGATTACCGCCTTTGGCGATATGGACGTATCCACCTTGTCGGAGCGTCCGAAGGGACGCAAGCCGATCACGACCTATTGGGTGAAGCACAGCATGATGGACCGCGTGCTTGGCTTTATTGAGCGGGAGGTATCGCAAGGCCGTCAAGCCTACGTCATCTGCCCGCTGATCGAAGAGTCGGACAAGCTGGATGTGCAGAACGCTATTGACTTGTACGTGTCGATGCAGCAGGCGTTCCCGAACATGAAGGTCGGGCTGCTGCACGGGCGGATGACGGCGGCGGAGAAGGACGAAGTGATGCGCGCGTTCTACGAGAACGAGGTGCAGCTGCTCGTCTCGACGACCGTCGTAGAGGTCGGCGTCGATGTGCCCAACGCCACGCTGATGATCGTGATGGATGCCGACCGCTTCGGCTTGTCCCAGCTCCACCAGCTGCGCGGGCGCGTTGGCCGGGGGGAGCACGCGTCGTATTGCGTGCTTATCGCCGATCCGAAGTCGGAGGTGGGTCAGGAGCGGATGAAGGTCATGACCGATACGGACGACGGCTTCGAGGTGGCTCGGCGGGACCTGGAGCTGCGGGGTCCCGGGGATTTCTTCGGCACGAAGCAAAGCGGCGTGCCGGATTTTCGTGTCGCGGACATGGTCAGCGACTACGCGGTGCTGGAGGCGGCGCGGGACGACGCCGCCCGGCTGGTTGCGGGCGAAGCGTTCTGGACTTCGCCCGAGTACGGACCGCTGCGGGATTATCTGCGGCGGGAGCAGGTTTTTCAAGGTGAGCTGATCGATTAAATTTCATACGAAAAAGCAAGTATCCAACCGTTCGCGGGATCCGCGGACGGTTATTTTTTTGCCCGAAAATCCATCCTAAAGTTGATCGATTGCGTCTAGCGTTGCTCTTTTTGCTGGAATATCTGGGATGTCAGGCCCTGAAGCGGATACGTTCTAACCTCTTCAACCAGCAAGAAGTGACATGGACTGACATATTATTTCAATAAAAAAGTTATGTATTGAAATAAAATATCAAATGAATTATAATCATGTCGAAAACACTTACAACTAGGGTTGTTGCAAACAAAGGAGTGTATCTGAAATGCTGGAAAATTTGACAACTGAGGCGAGAAACGAGCGAACGATGCGTTTGGATGAAATGGATGTAACTGAGCTGCTTACGGTGATGAACGAGGAGGACGCGAAAGTTGCTGGAGCGGTGAAAAAGGAAATCCCCAAAATCGCCCAAGCCGTGACTGCCATTACGGAATCGCTAAAAAAGGGCGGTCGACTGATTTATATGGGAGCCGGCACGAGCGGACGGATCGGCTTGCTGGATGCGGTGGAGTGTCCGCCGACATTTGGGACTTCCCCGGACCAGGTGGTTGGTCTGATCGCAGGCGGAAGCAACGCTTTTATCAAGGCCGTTGAGGGAGCAGAGGATCGGGCCGAGCTGGGGCGCATCGATCTGCAAAACCTCGAGCTTACCGCCAAGGATGCAGTCGTTGGAATCGCTGCCAGCGGTCGTACACCTTATGTCATCGGGGGATTGGAATACGCGAAGCAAATGGGTGCCAAAACGATTAGTATCAGTTGTAACAAGAATGCGGTGATTAGCACCATTTCCGATATCGCAATCGAGATCGAGAACGGTCCCGAGGTGCTGACCGGGTCGACACGGCTGAAGGCAGGAACCTCGCAGAAGCTGGTCTGCAATATGCTGTCTACCGCGTCGATGATCGGCTTAGGTAAGGTTTACGGCAATTTGATGGTTGATGTTCAGCCCACCAATGAGAAGCTGGCCGATCGCGCGAAGCGGATCGTGATGGAGGCAACCGGCTGCGATGCATCAACTGCGGAGAACACCTTGCGCCTTACCGAAGGTAAACCGAAACCGGCGATTCTGATGATTTTGACGGGATATTCGTATGAGGTCGCTTTGGAGAAATTAGAGGAGAACCAAGGGTTTATCGGTAAAGCTGCGAAGTCTGCGACTGCAATACGTTAAGAAAAAAGTTAGACCATCCTATAGAGGCAGGAGGCTTCCCAATGAGCAAATATGAAACGATGGCGAAACGGATCTTGGAATCCATCGGCGGTTCTGACAATGTGGAGCAATATACAAACTGCATGACCCGGTTGCGGGTGTCGGTCCGGGATCGCAGCCAAATTGATGAAACTGGGCTTAAACAGATCGAGGGCGTACTTGGGGCGGTGGATGATGAGACGTATCAAGTGATCCTCGGTCCGGGGGTTGTCAATAGTGTGGCGGAGGAATTTGGCAAACTTCTGAAAGCGCAGGGTCACGGCGGCGGTCAAGGAGCTGCAACTGGCGGTCAAACGGCGGCGCTCCGCGAGGGCTCGGACATCAAGGCCGAGCTTAAGAAGAAGAACAACACGCCTTTCAAAAATTTTCTGCGTAAAATCGGCAACATCTTTATTCCACTGATTCCTGCGTTGGTCGGGGCCGGGATCATTAACGGTATTGCAGGTCTGATCAACAACCTGATTACCTCCGGCAATGGGGCGGATTGGCTGCTGACGCTCCAACCGATTATCAGCGTCATTGGTTCGGCCTTCTTCGGATATTTGACGATCTTTGCCGGGGTGAATGCCGCGAAAGAGTTTGGAGGAACGCCCGCGCTTGGCGGTGCTGTGGCGGCGATTATCGTTGCACCGGCGGTGGCGAATATCTCTTACACCTATCCCTTGTTTGGGGAAATTAAGCTGAATGCGGGACAGGGCGGTATCATCGGGGCGATTTTGGCGGCAGGGTTGATCTCGGTGTTGGAAAAATGGATCCGAAAACGGATGCCGGCAGCAATTGATATCATCGTCACTCCTACAATTGCGTTGCTGCTTGCCGGCTTAGTTACCGTGTTCTTCCTGATGCCGGTCAGCGGTATTATCTCTCAAGGCATCGGACAGGCTACTACTTGGCTGCTAGCCCATGGCGGACCGCTGTCCGGATTTGTACTCGCTTCGCTGTTCCTGCCGTTGGTTATGTTCGGCTTGCACCAGGCGCTCATTCCGATCCATGCTGAATTGATTTCGCAGGTTGGATACACCGCGTTGCTGCCGATCCTGGCTATGGCAGGTGCAGGTCAAGTTGGCTCGGCGATCGCCATTTATATCAAGCTGAAGCAGAACTCCCGGATGCGCAACATGATCAAAGGGGCGTTGCCCGTCGGATTTCTTGGCATCGGTGAACCGCTCATTTACGGGGTCAGCCTGCCTCTGGGCCGGCCGTTTATCACCGCTTGTCTCGGCGGTGGTTTTGGCGGGGCTGTGCTTGGTTTGTTCGCAATGACCGGGAACTTCATCGGTTCGGTCGCGATTGGACCTTCCGGCCTTGTCCTGATCCCGCTGATTCAAGGACCGATGGGAATCGGCATGACGATTCTCGGTTACTTGGCCGGGCTCGTTGTCTCTTATATCGCCGGATTCTTGCTCACGTATTTCTTTGGTTTTACAAAGCAGATGCTTATAGAGCATAATAGATAATACAAGTCAGCAGAAGAAACGTTGGGCTGCCTTTTACCGGGCTGCCGCGTTTCTTTTGCGTTTTAGGGAATTGGAAATAAGCATCAGACGGATGGGGAAAACGGAGGGGATGCCCGTGACGACGGGAAGTATACTTACGCAAATGGAGGCCATGCTGGAACAACTGCCTGAATCGGAACGAAAGGCGGCCCAATATATTTTGGCGGCTTCGGCGGAAGTCTCCGGCTTAAGTATTCATGCAGTCGCCGATAAAGCGGGGACCAGTGCGGCGGCGATTACCCGGCTTTGCCGTTCGCTGGGGCTGAGCGGTTTTCCTGATCTGAAAATGCGTTTGTCGGTCGATAATGCCAAACCTCAACGACCGGGTTATTATGACATCGAACGTGGGGAGACGCTCCAAAACGTTATTCAGAAAACGGTCTCCAATAGTCTGCAAGCGATTCAAGATATGATGCTTCACCTGCAGCCCGGACTGATTGAACAGGTGGTGGACAGCTTCCGACAAGCTTCCGTCATCCATATGTACGGGGTAGGCGCTTCGGCAATCGTTGCGGCGGATGCTGCGCAAAAGTGGCTGCGCTTAGGGAAGCAAGCGTTCGCTCTGCAGGACGAGCACCTGATTGCGGCCGCGCTGGCCAGCGCTCCGCCGGGGGCTTTGTTTATGGGGATCTCTTACAGCGGGAACACCAAGGAAGTGCTGCAATTGTTCCGGGTTGCCCAAAAGTACGGCGTGCGCACCATCGGCTTGTCCCGTTTTGGCAATCATAAAGTAGCCGAGCTGGCCGATTTGATGCTGTATACGCCGCAGGCACCGGAAGCAACCTTGCGCAGCGGGGCGTCCAGCTCGCGGCTTACGCAATTGGTCATGATCGATATTTTGTTCTTTGCGTACGCCTCGACGCAATACGAAGAGACAATCCTCAGATTGAGTCAAACCCATGAGGCAACGGCGTTCCTCAAACAGAACTAGCGGGTTTCTTGCGTGCTTTTGGATTTTCAGGCACTATGGACAGCCTTACCGTCATATATTAGGGTTGAAGTCCGGAAATGACGGGACAGGAGGTGCTAGTCACGATGCCCAGCTATTATCAGTATGGAATCAGTCCGCAGCTGGTCGAACGGGTGAAGTTCAAAATGAAAAATCCGGCGATCAAAGAGCGGATGAAACAGGTCGTCGACGGCCTCACCCGCGCGGATTTGCAGGATCGCGTTAAGGTGCGCAGGCTCGTTAGAACGGCCGCTTCTGTGCTTGGCGAAAGATTAAGCGGCGTTCAAGAAGAGCAGATCGTCCAATTCGTTATCGATCAGCGAATCGACCCGCGAAATACGCTTCACTTGCTGCGGTTATGGGGAATGTTCCGCTAAAGTAAGTGCGCAGCGATGCAGCGGGACGGGTGATAAGGCCCTGGGGAGGTACCCCGGCGGCCTTTTGCTATTTTTTCGGAGGATGATCCGGGGACAGGCGGGATAAGCTAAACGATACATAAGCGGGGCACAGGAGCGCCAGGAGTGATTTCTGCTTGCCAATCTCCGTGTTTTGTTTTATATTGACATGATAGTAGGTCAAAAATAAGGGAGGTTGTGGCGGATGACCCCGCGTACGAAGGAACAAAATGAAGAAATCAGGCTGCGCCGATTGGCTCAAATTCGTGTCGCGGCCGCCGATGTGTTTCTGGAGAAAGGCCTGACGCTAGAGATTCGGGACGTGGCCACTGAGGCCGGGCTTGGTTACGGTACGGTCTACCACTATTACAGCAATAAAGGGGATCTGCTGTATGACGTGCTGTGGACGGCGATGGACCGGGCCGGGGAATGGATCGACCTGAGGCCGGCGGAGCCGGAAGCGGCCGCCGTTTCCCTTGTTGCAGCCGGCACTCGGCTGCTGAAGTTGTGGGCCAAGGATCACGGCGTTTATCTGTTGTATAAGCTGGCGGCGGATGGATTCCAGATGCTTCCAGAAGCGCGGGCGCTGCCGCTGGCGGAGACGTTCCGCCGTCAGGTGTTGCAGCCGTTCGCCGCGGTGCTGGAGCATGGGGGATCGCCGGGGTCCGGTGTGATCGTTGCGACTGCGAGCACAGCAGCGGCGGGACAAGAAGCCGTTGGAGAGGGCGTCCGGCAGGCAGAACGGTTGCTGGCTGCGCTGGCCGGTTGCGCCGGCTCTCCGCTGCGCCAAGGCACGCTGGACCATGAAGCGGAAGACATTGCGCGCCTGCTATTGCATCGGCTGTCGGAGCGAACCCGACAGACCCTCGAAGGAGTGAGAGCTGAATGATCATTTTAAAATCGCCGCGGGAAATCGAAGAGATGAAACGGGCGAATCAAATTGTTGCGGATTGTCACCGGGAAGTCGCCAAAATGATTCAACCCGGAGTGACGACCAAGGAAATTAATGATTTCGTCGCCCGGCATATTACGAAACTGGGCGGCAAGCAGTTTACGAAAGGATACAACGGGTTTCCGGCCGAAACCTGCGCTTCAGTAAACGATGTGGTAGCCCATGGTTTCCCTTCCGACCGGCCGCTGCAGAACGGCGATCTGCTTAAGCTGGACATCGTGGCGGAGGCGGATGGCTGGTTTGGCGATTCGTGCTGGTGTTATGCGGTAGGTCAGGTGAGTCCTGAGGCGGAAAAGTTGATGCGGGTGACGAAGGAATGTCTGGAGCTGGGGATCGCCCAAGCGATTCCGGGCAACCGGCTGGGCGATGTGACTTCAGCAATTCAGAAGCATGCGGAAGCGAACGGGTATTCCGTCGTGCGCGATCTGCTGGGTCATGGGATCGGACGCAGCCTGCATGAGGAGCCCAACTACGAGCATGTCGGCGTAGCGGGTAAGGGCATTCGGCTTAAGGAAGGCATGGTGTTTACGATTGAGCCGATGATCAATGAAGGCACGTTCCGCATCATGATTGACGATGACGGCTGGACGGCGCGTACGGCGGACGGCAAATTGTCGGCCCAATTCGAGCATACGATCGCGCTGACGGCGGACGGACCGCTGATTTTAACAGCTCAATAAGCAGCAGCAAGCAGGAAAGAAAGGCGGATGCCCAAAGTCCGAAGGGACAAGGGCTCCGCCTTTTTTTGCATGCTTTCGCTCTGCCAAATTATCCAACATAAACCTGTTGCAAAAGGGAATATTTGTTCGTATTATGAATATAATAGGAACAGACGTTCTGATTAGAGGGTGAGCATATGACAGACAGCATGAAGAAGGGAGACGCATGAGCCCTATTCCCTGGCAAACGCAGGAGGAAGCGGAGATGATCAAGCAATATGTGCTGCTTCCTCTGTTGCTTGATGTGCTGGAACGAGACCAGCGCGCATTGGCATCCGCTTCGTTGAAGCTGCCTCAGGTATACAAGGGGCTGATCCGCTTGCTGCAGAACGCCGCAGCCGCGGATTTGGCCCGGGTGCGCCAAGGCATGCGTGAGCATGGACTGAAGGTATTCGAAGAGCGGCGGACGAACCTGGGGATTGAAGCCCGCTATTTATGCCGGGGGTATACGTACGAGTTCTCCATGCTCTGGGGATTGGTGAAGGCGGAACTGATCCGTCGGCTTTGCGCCTATCTAGGGATCGATGGGACGAAAGAGGGGATGTCCTCATGAAAGGTATCCCCCCAGCGCCCTTGGAGACGGAAGAAGATCTTCAACTGGTCAAAGAATACATTCTACTCCCTCTTCTCTTGGATGTGTTGGAAAGGGATATGAGAGCATTAGGGACCGTAAAGCTAAAGATGGACGTGGTATACGCAAGAGCCTTACACACTGCCCAAGATGTGATCACTGCAGATTTGACGTCGGTTCGGAAACAAATGCGCGACAGAGGGATCAAGGTGTTCGAGCAACAACGCACTGAATTGGGCATGGAGGCCCGCTATTTGTGCAGGGGCTATCAACATAGATTTTCCATGCTTTGGAGCTTGGTGAAAGCGGAGCTTAATCAATATTTGAGTAAGTATCTTAACGTCGACTTAAGGAGCGACAGCCTATGAAAAGCGATAACAAAAGTCGAGTCATCATGCTGGCGGATTGTCAATCCTTTTACGCAAGTGTTGAAAAAGCGGCCCACCCCGAGTATGCAGACAAACCTGTTGTGGTTGCAGGAGACCCCGCGCGTCGTTCCGGGATTATCCTCGCCGCGTGTCCCCTTGCCAAGCAATATGGGATCACTACGGCAGAGAGGCTGGGAGAGGCACTTGCCAAATGCCCGGATCTTGTGGTCATTCGTCCCCGTATGGAGGAATACATCAGGGTATCCTTGCAAATTACAGAAATTTATCAATCCTACACGGACTTGGTCGAGCCGTACAGCATCGATGAACAGTATTTGGATGTCACGGGAAGCTTACAGCTTTTTGGCGGTCCTGATAACATTGCGCGGAGCATTCAGGATAAAGTCATGAAGGAGACGGGAGTTCGTGTACGCATTGGAATTAGTGAAAATAAGGTGCTCTCCAAAATGGCCTGCGATAATTTCGCCAAACGGAATGCCTCAGGGATTTTTTACTTGCCTGTGAAAGACGTGCAAGAAGTGCTTTGGCCGTTGCCGATTCATCAGATGTTTATGGTGGGCTCCCGGATGCGCCGGCATTTAATGAGAATGGGGATATATACCATTGGCCAGCTGGCCCAGACTCCCCTGAGCAAATTAAGAGCCAAATGGGGAGTGAATGGGGAAGTTCTGTGGCTCATTGCCAACGGCAAGGATCATTCCCCGGTAACGCCAAGTACACATGATTTGCAAAAAGCCATCGGCCATCAAATGACCCTTCCCTACGATTACTGGGAGTTTGATGACATCATGGTTCCCTTGTTAGAGCTGTCGGAGTTAGTGTGTCAACGAGCTCGAACGAAAGGGTATATGGGCTGGGTGGTCTCGGTAGGATGCCAAGGGGCGGATTTTGATCACCCTTCCGGCTTCTACAGACAAATGAAATTACCCGACCCGACGAGCCTCACGGATGAGGTGTTCGACGCAGCGAAAAAACTGTTTAAACGCCATTGGGATGGGTTGCCTGTTCGGAAAATTGGGGTCACTTTAAGTCAGTTAGTAAGCGACCAGGAATATCAGCTTACTTTGTTCAATAACCGCGAAGTTAAGTTAGCCTTGGAAAGAACCACGGACCGAATTAAGGAGAAATACGGAAGCACCGCGATTATGAGGGCCTCTTCTTTAAAAGTGTCGGGCCAGGCGCGGGATCGTGCGCAAAAAATTGGAGGACATTATAAATGAGCAAAAAACTGAAAGGAAACGGCTTGTTCGAATCGTCAAGAATGATGCTTCCAGAGCACAAGGAAGCTTATCTCATGCACCAGCAGAATTTGAGAAAGAACACGCGGCCGCAATTAGATGATCAAGAGATGGAACGGATCTCCAGGCTCATTGCGGAATCCATGCAGCTCAGGAAAGAGATCACTTTAGTATTATTTGGCGAATTGAATCGAGCGGAAATCACAGGCGTCGTGACGAAGATCGATTTGCAGCAAAAAAACATCAGGATCACCGATGGCAATGGTTTTCGTTGGATCAAGCTGTCGGATATTATTGACGGCAGATGGAAATGATCCGCAAAAATTCAATCCTTATGATTGTTCTCAAGTTCGTTCATCCGTATGGGAAGAGAATTGTTATTGTTCCATATTTTTTTATTTCCGTCAAATGGATCATTTTTTAAAATCAAGCCGCCAATGGCGGCTTTTTCAACATTATAGAATTTATAAAATTTCGGGGTGGGAGAGGCCTTCCGCCTCGTTTTT